>DAHUXO010000109.1 GCA_027307095.1 Betaproteobacteria bacterium
GAGGCGTTCAACGACAGACTCTCCCTGCAGCGTGCCGTGACCATCCAGCGCAGGATCGAAGCGCTCGCGCCGGAGACCGCGGGTCGCTTGCAGTCGGTGGGCATGGGATTCCGGGAGAACCTGGTGGGTTCGGGCACCGACGACCTGCGCGATGTCCTCGATCGCCGGGTCGAGTTCAGGGTTCGCGGGTGCTAGCGCGGAGGGAACCGGGAGACGGCAGCGCCCGCCGGTCCGTGCCGATCACGATCAAGCGGGGTGGTGGATGACGCAGTGGATCCGTTTTGCCGAAGCGGGAGTCACCGGCTTCGGTACGCTCGATGGGGAACGCATCGAAGTGTACGAGGGCGACATGTTCGCCTCGCCCCGGCCGACCGGCCGGACGCTCGCGCTCGGCTCGGTGGTCGTGCTGACGCCGACGGCAGCCGGCAAGATGGTCGCGCTCTGGAACAACTTTCGCTCGCTTGCAGCGAAGCTCGGCAACGCATTGCCGATCGAGCCGCTCTATTTCATCAAGGGCAACAACTCGTACCTCGCCACCGGCCAGACGATCCGCATGCCGAAGTCGTACGGCGGGAAGGTCGTGTACGAGGGAGAGCTCGGCGTCGTGATCGGGAAGACCTGCCGTGCGGTCTCCGAGGCGGAGGCGCTGCGCAACATCTTCGGCTACACCTGCATCAACGACGTGACCGCGGTCGACATCCTCAATCGGGACGTCAGCTTCGCGCAGTGGACCCGGGCCAAGAGCTTCGACACTTTCGGCGTGTTCGGCCCGGTGGTCGCGACCGGCCTGGATCCGATGCAGCTCGTGGTGAGGACCATCCTCGGCGACCAGGAACGCCAGAACTATCCGGTGTCGGACATGGTGTTCCCGCCAGCGAAGCTCGTCAGCCTGATCTCGCAGGACATGACGCTCGACCCCGGCGACGTCATCGCCTGCGGCACTTCGATCGGCGTCGGGTCGATGAAGCCGGGCAGCACGGTAGCAGTTTCCATCGACGGCATCGGCACGCTGGTCAATCGCTTCGAATGAGCGGAGCGCGGTGCGGGCGAGCATCCTCGTCATCGCTCCGATGCAGAGCCGCCGTTGCGATCCCGGCTGATGCTGTGGTACGGTAGAAAAGTTGTCGGTTCGGTCGAATCCCCCCTCTCGATGCGTCATTCCCGAGGCCCTGCGCCGAGGTGTCGTGTCGCGATCCATTCCTGACGGAGATCACCCATGAAGCAGCGTGCGTGGCCGGAATTCGGAAAGATTCTGCGAGCCGGCGTGTTGCTGGTCGCGGGCGCGGTGTGCGTGCCTGCGGCGCTCGCGGCCGGCTATCCCGACAAGCCGATCCGGCTGGTCGTGCCGTTTCCGCCGGGCGGGCCGACGGACATGGTCGCGCGGCCGCTGGCGGAGTTCCTGGGCAAATACCTGAAGCAGCAGATCATCGTCGACAATCGCGGCGGTGCGGGCGGCGCGATCGGCGCCGACGTGGTGGCGAAGGCGCCGGCCGACGGCTACACGCTGCTGATGGCCACGGTCGGCACGCAAGCGATCAACGCGACGCTCTACAAGAAGCTCTCCTACGATCCGGTCAAGGATTTCACGCCGGTCTCGCTGGTCGCCGCCGCGCCGGTTGCGCTGGTCGTCACTCCATCGGTCCCGGTGAAATCGGTCGCGGACCTGGTCGCACTCGCGAAAGCCAAGCCGGGGACGCTGAATTTCGGAACGGCCGGCAACGGCACGCCGGGCCACCTCACCGGAGAGATGTTCCGCGCGGCGACCGGGGTGGACATCAAGCACGTCCCCTACAAGGGCAGCGCCCCTGCGGTTTCCGACCTGCTGGGTGGCCAGATCCAGATGATGTTCGATCCTCTGCAGTCGGTGCTGCCGCAGGTGCGGGCCGGCCGGCTGAAGCTGCTCGCCGTCAGCAGCAAGGCGCGCTCTTCGGCGGCACCCGACGTGCCGACGTTCGCCGAGTCCGGCCTCAAGGATTTCGAGGCGACCGCGTGGTGGGGCGTCTTCGGCCCGGCAAATCTGCCACGAGCGATCGCGAACCGGCTCAATGTTGCGATCAACGCCGTCGTGCGTGACGAGGGGTTCCGGGCGCTGCTCGTGCCGCAGGGCGTGACGGTGAGCGGCGACACGCGCGAGGAATTCGCGCGGTTCCAGAAGAGCGAACTCGTCAAATGGGGCAAGGCGGTGCGCGATTCGGGCGCATCGGTGGACTGACATGCGGCTTTCGGATCACGAGCAGGCGATGCTCGCGGGCGAGATGGGCCCGGTGCGGCAGATCGCCCTGCAGCACCAGATCAAGGTCGGCGATTTCTTCGGTGCCGCGGATTTCGTGCCGGTCACGCAGGCGCACATCATGTCCGACACCGAGAGCCTCGGCGAGGCCGGGGTCGCCTGGCTCGAGAGGCTGGCAAGCCATTCGGCGGCCGAACGCAGGGTCTGCATCCCGACGATCACCGATCCGCGCGGCACGGATTTCTCGAAGGCCGCGCTGCTCAAGCAGGCGGTCTGGATGCTCGATCTCGAGCAGCGGGCGATCGATGCCTTGGTCAGGCTCGGCGTGATGATGACCGACACCTGCATCAACTACCAGACGGTGCTCGCGGCGACCCGCGCCGAGCATGTGGCATTCGGTGACACCGGCGTCGTGATCTATTCCAATTCGGTCGGCGGGGCGCGGTCGAACTTCGAGGGCGGGCCCTCGGCGCTCGCCGCCGGGCTTACCGGGCGCACGCCGCGCTATGGCTATCATCTCGACGGCCAGCGCCAGGCGACTCTCAGGGTACGCACCGACTGGACACCGACGACGCTGAACGAATGGGGTGCGCTCGGTGGCGTGATCGGGCGGCTGGCGGGGAACTACTGGGCGGTCCCGGTCGTCGAGGGCATCGAACGCGCGCCGGGGTCGGACGAGCTGAAGCACTTCGGCGCGGCGATGGCGAGCTTCGGCTCGATCGCGCTGTTTCACATGCTGGGCGTGACGCCCGAGGCGGCGCGCCTGCAGGACGTCGCCGGCGCGGACATTCCGCAGGTCCGCGTCGGACGCGCCGATGCATTGGCACTGCAATCGTCTTACCGCGGTGACGACAAGGTCGACGTCGTCGTGTTCTCGGGGCCGCAGCTGTCGCTGATCGAGCTCGCGGCGCTCGCCGACCTGTGCGACGGACGGCACTTCACGATCCCGGTGCTCGCCGTGACCAGCCCCCAGATCAAGCCCGACGCCGACCGCATGGGACTGACCGAGCGCATCGAAGGCGCCGGCGGCACCGTGCTCGCCGGCATGTGCTTCTATCAGTCGTACGCGCGCGAAATCGCCGAGGCCAACGGGTGGAAGTCGCTCGTGACCAACAGCGCGAAGATGGTCAACATCCTGGGCGGCTACGGATACCGGCCGATGCTCGCGTCGATGGAGGAGTGCGTCGAGGCCGGATGCACGGGGAGACTGGCATGAGCGCCACGGTGCGGGCTGCAAGCGCGCGGGGCCTCCGATGAGCCGGAGCGAATACACCGCGCGGCACGCGATGGGTTCGCGCGTCGAGGGCATCGCGCTGGTGGCCAAGGACGGATTTTCGGCGCGTTACGATCTCGACCGAATCCAGGGCGTGTTCTCCCGGCCTGCGCACAAGCTCGTCGGTCAATCGTATCGCGATCGCATCCTGGTGCTCGACACGGCCAAGGGCGGCGTGGCTTCCGCGTGGATGCTGCACGAGATGAAGACGCGGGGCGTCACGCCGCTCGCCCTGGTGTTCAATTCGGTCAATCCGATCATCGCGCAGGGCACTGCGCTCGCCGATCTGACGATGCTCGCGGGCTTCGATTGCGACATCACGTCGGTGCTCGCCTCCGGCGCGCGCCTGGAGCTGATCCCGGAACGGCGGCTGTTGCGGGTCCTCGCGCCCGCATCCTGAACCTGCGCTGCGCAGACCCGAAGACGTGCCCTGGAGACGCTGGGCCAGATGACCCTTGCGAGGAAGCAGGCGGAGACCGTCGGCAAGCTGCTGGGCCTCGACAAAGAGGCCGTCGCGCTGCTGCAGGGAGTGCCGTACAAGGGATCGCTCCCGACCGCCGTCCCGACAGACCCGTTGATCTACCGCTTCTACGAGCTCGTCAATGTGTACGGCACGACGCTGAAAGCGCTGATCCACGAGGAGTTCGGCGACGGCATCATGAGCGCAATCGATTTCAGCATGGATCTGCAACGCGAGCCGGATCCTGAAGGCGATCGCGTTCGCATCGTCATGAGCGGGAGGTTCCTGCCCTACAAGACCTGCTGAAAAGGCCTGCTCAACCCCGCTCCCGGCCTGGCGGAGAGGCAGCTACCCTGCTACCCGGACCACGACGAATACGAAAGCTGCCCCCAGACAGGTCAGGCCGATCAGGCTGCCGGCAGTCCGGGGGTTGGCCCGGGAATGCGCTTCCGGAAGGATGTCGGACGCGCCGATGTAGAGCAGGAAGCCGGCGAAGAATCCCAGGTAGAGCATCAGGAAACGGGGGGGCACCGTGAAGGCCAGCGTGGCGGCGGCTCCCAGCACCGGTGCG
This sequence comes from Betaproteobacteria bacterium, assembly GCA_027307095.1. Classification (GTDB taxonomy): domain Bacteria; phylum Pseudomonadota; class Gammaproteobacteria; order Burkholderiales; family Casimicrobiaceae; genus VBCG01. The sequence goes on from DAHUXO010000109.1 coordinate 4,535, forward strand.
ATCGCATCCAGCAGGAGCATTGCCAGGGAACGTCGATCGGTGTTGCGGTTCACCAGCATCAGGCTGACGGTGTTGAGCCCGTCGCAGAAATCATGCGCGATCACGGCGATGGCAACGGCGACGCCCGCCGCCGTCGACACCTGGAACCCGAGGCCTAGCCCGACGCCGTCCATGAAGCTGTGTCCGGCAAGCGCGAGTGCCGAAAGCACGCCGACCCTGGGGTGATGATGGGACGCGTAATCCGCTTCGTGGCTGTGATGAATCAGTACGAATTTCTCCAGGCCATGAAATAGCAGGAATCCCAGCACCAGCGCGATCATTCCCCCGATCGCGTCCGTACCGAGCCTGTGCGCGAGATCGAAGATCTCGGGCAACAGATCGAAGCTGACCACTCCGAGCAGCACGCCGGCCGTGAAGCCGAGGATGAAATGCATCCACCCGCGAAACCTGAGCGCAAACAGACCGCCTCCCAGTGTCGAGAGGAACGCCGCCAGTGACAGGAGCAAAGCCGGCATGACGGGTCTTATCTGCGAGGAAGGCACCGCGAGCGCCTGCGAGCGTCTCGGTCGGGCTCGGGTTCGATGTGAGCCCGGGACGCGAATTATGCGCAATCGAACGCAGGCGCTCAAGCGCGGAGACCATTCGACCCAAGGACAGGCGTCGTCTGGCGGACCGCGCGGGTCGGAAGTTGCGAACTGCTGCCGCGCGGTCCCGGACGCGCGTCACGAAAGCATCACATGATCATCACGGCGGCGTAACCGATCGGCGCTGGAATGGCGGGGATGTCCAACTCCACCAAAAGGGGATCCCCATGAGTCATCGCCTGTCGCTGCCCTTCCACCGTGGTCTTGCCGCCATTGCGATTGGTATCTGCCTCGCCGGCGCCGCCGGCGCTTCCACCACCGCGCTGGCTGACGACAGCGAATCCGGAACCGCAACGCCCATCGCGCACGTGGTCGTCATCTACCAGGAGAACGTTTCGTTCGATCACTACTTCGCGACGTATCCGGTCGCGCTGAATCCGCAAGGCCAGCCCGGTTTCACCGCCGCGCCGGGAACGCCTTCGGTCAATGGGCTCGGTACGCTCGTCGGAGGCGCGGCCTCGGGTGTCCTGCTGACCGCGAACCCGAACACGAACAACGCCGCGAACGGCAGCAACGCGATCAACCCGTTCCGCCTCGACCGCAGCCAGTCCTCGACCTGCGACCAGGACCACAATTACGGCCACGAGCAGCAGGCCTTCGATGGCGGCGCAATGGACTTCTTCCCCGGCAGCGTCGGGACCGGCGGAAGCTCGTATTGCGACCCGATGTACGCGTGGGGCCGGGACAAGGCCCTCGTGATGGGCTACTACGACGGCAACACGGTCACGGCCCTCTGGAACTATGCCCAGCAATTCGCGATGAGCGACAATTCCTACGGGGCGACCTTCGGACCGTCGACTCCCGGTGCACTGAACCTCGTTGCCGGCAACACCTATCCGGCGACCCTGACCGGCGCGTCCCCCAAGGTGGTGACGGGCAGCGGTGCGGTCGCAGCGAACGGAACCGGGACGCTGGTCGGCGATCTCGATCCTACCGGGGATCTGTGCTCGGGGGGCGCCACCGTTCAACTCGGCGGCAAGAACATCGGTGATCTGCTCGGCGCCAAGAGCATCACCTGGGGCTCCTTCATGGGCGGCTTCGATCTGACCGTCATCAACGGCAACTCGACGGCGGGCTGCAGCCGATCGAGCCCCGCGACTGCTGCCAACGGCGGCCCGACCAGGGATTACATTCCGCACCACGCCTGGTTCCAGTATTACGCGTCGACGCTCAATGCGCTCCACACGCGTCCGGCTTCGGTGGCGGAGATCGGGCACGACGGTCCCGCCAACCATGAATACGACCTCCACGATTTCTTCGACGCGCTCGCCGCGGGAAACATGCCCGCCGTCAGCTTCCTGAAGGCACCCGCCTATGCCGACGGTCACGCCGGCTACTCCGATCCGCTGCTCGAGCAGGCCTTCCTCGTCGACACGATCAACGCGATCATGAATTCACCGTTCTGGAAATCGACTGCGATCGTCATCGCTTACGACGATTCCGACGGCTGGTACGACCATCAGATGAGCCCGATCGTCAATCCGTCGGCGGTCTACAGCGCGAGCGACACCAAGAACAGCGATCAGCTGAACGGGCCGGGCAAGTGCGGCAACGGAATCCCGCTGGCGGATGCCGCCGGCAAGCCGATCGCCGGGCGTTGCGGCTACGGCACGAGGCAGCCGCTGCTGGTGATCTCGCCGTTCGCCAGGACGAACTTCGTCGATCACACGCTGACCGATCAGAGCTCGATCCTGCGCTTCATCGAAGACAATTGGAGCACCGGCAGGATCGGCGGCGGATCGTTCGACGTCGACGCGGGCCCGTTGACCAACATGTTCGATTTCAGCCGGCACTCGGCCGGCGCAAGGAAGGTCCTGCTCGACCCGACAACCGGCCGGTTGCTCTAGCACGACCCGGCCCCGCGTCGGATGCGTGGATGCGGCCGGTGCCGGGGTGGATGTCGCCGTGTCGCTCGCCATGATCGTATCCAGGGAGGGGCGATCCCTCCCGGATCCCTGCCGGGAGGAGCACTCGAGCCGGCCTTTCAGGGCGGCCGGTGATTTCGCTTGCAAGTCCAGGCGTTATCGTGCATACTTCGCGAGTTCGACGTTCAAGCAGTGCTGTTGCTGGCCCGGTATCCGCAGTCCTGCGGTACTTCCGTTCATCACCCGCCATCTTGACCTTCGTCCCACACCGGGGGCATGCCCCTTTTATTGTTCATTCAGGAAATTTCAAGACATGGCAACAGGCACTGTTAAGTGGTTCAACGATTCCAAGGGCTTCGGCTTCGTCACTCCGGAAGACGGCGGCAAGGATCTTTTCGCCCATTTCTCCGCGATCCAGGGGCAGGGCTTCAAGACCCTGACCGAAGGTCAGCGAGTCCAGTTCGATGTGACGACGGGCCCCAAGGGGCAGCAGGCGTCGAACATCCGCTCGGCGGATTGAATGCCCAGGCGGGCGTGGCGTTTCGGCCACGCCGTCAGTCCTTCTGAGAAGGCCCGGCACCTGCCGGGCTTTTTCTTTCCATCCTTCCATCAGGGACGATCATGGCCAAGGAAGAACTTCTCGAAATGAACGGCGTGGTGGCAGAAGTGCTGCCGGACTCCCGCTACCGCGTCACGCTCGACAATGGCCACAAGCTGATCGCCTACAGCGCGGGGAAGATGCGCAAGCACCACATCCGCATCATCGCCGGCGACAAAGTCATGCTGGAGCTTTCTCCATACGACCTGAGCATCGGCCGGATCAGGTTCCGGCACATCGAGGGACGCACCCCGGTCACGCCGCAGCGCCGGAGGCACTGATCGGCCGCGCTACGCCGATCGGCGCATCACGGGGCGGCATCACGATGGAGCGCCGGATGAACGACCCGACCATCCAGGTCCGCGCGACCGGGAGCGGCAGGATCCTCGGCGTCGTCGTCGTCAACAAGCGTCCGGACATGATCCAGGTCGTGCTTGGCGAAGGCGCGCACAGCGTTCGCTGCGACCTGGTGCCGACGCCCAACGGCTCGGCGTACGTGGGCAACGCAATGGGGCGCGAGATCGTCTACGAGCGCAGCCGCGAGGACGTCAAAGCGGACATGTGGCGCGACGCCGGCTTCGACGAACCGGAGCAGTAACAGCGGCGACGCCGCGGAGCGGGGAAAGCAGGTCCCGTTCTATTCGAGCTCGATCGCGTCGTCGATCGCAGCGACTCCGGCCTTGGCGCAAGCATCGTCGCTGTCCCCGCCTGGCGAGCCCGACACGCCGATGCCACCGACCACTGAGCCCTTGGCCTGGATCATGATCCCGCCGCCCACGGCGACGACGCCGGGCAACTGACGAACGCCGCTCGACGGCTTGCCGGTCTGCGTGTTCGCCGCGAGCTCGGAGGTGTCGGTGCGGAAGCTGACCGCGGTCGCAGCCTTGTTGATCGCAGTCGGTGGCGTATGCGCACCCGCGAGCGGATCGCGCAGCATCACCAGCGGCTGGCCGCCGCGATCGACGACCGCTACCGCGACGGTGTAGCCATCCTTCTGGCAGCGGGCGAGCGCGGCTTGCGCGGCCTGCAGCGCGGCGGCGGTCGTGAGCGACATGAAAGTGTCGAGCATCTTCGCCGCAGCGGCCGGCGCCGGGGCGCCCATCGCGATCGCGGCGACCGTTGTCATCAGCGCGGATCGGATCGCAAGCATTCTCATTCTCTCTCCTTCCCCGATGTCGCCTGCGGAGGGCCTCGCGACGATCGGCGATCTGCGCCGGTGACGCTCAGTGCCGCGTGCCGCCTTTGCCGGTGCCTTTCGTTCTGGCTGTCACGGCTTCGACCGACAAGATGAAGCTGCGCTGCTCGTTCGGATTCATCGCACCCACGCCGATGAGCTTGTGGGCGATCTCTTCGCCGCGGTCGTTGCGGATCGACACGACCACCGTGTATTCCCAAGGCTCGCCGTCGGCGGGATGCCGGATGCTGCCTTCGATGCGCAGCGGTGTCAGCGCAGGGGTCTGGTCCGCTTCGGCATCACCGTCGAAGCGCAGGAAACGCCGACAGGCAGGACACACGCCCGCGCTCTCGAGTATGGTCTCCCGACAGTGCGGACATGCGCGCGTGGCCCCGTGCGTGCCCGGGCGCTCGCTGCTCATGAGCCGTTACCGCGCTCCGCGCCGTGGCTGCCGCCGTGCGTCGTGATTTTCGGGCCCTTGCCGCTGTCCCAGCCGAAATCGGCCTGACCGCGCATGCGGGCGCCGGCCGCGACGGTCAGCGAACCCGCCTTGAGGTCGCCGATCAACACGCCGGTCGGCAGCAATTCGACGCGCGAAGCGTCTTCGACATTGCCTTCGAGCTCGCCGCCGATCGTGACCTTGTCGGCGCGCACGCTGCCGGTCAGCTTGGCGCCGGTATCGACGGCGAGATCGCCCTGGACGTTGACATCGCCCTTGAATCTGCCGGCGATGCGTACGCTGCCGCCGCCTTCGATCTTGCCTTCGATGGTGATGTCGGCGGCGATCAGCGATTCCTTGTGGGGCAGCGCGGCGCCGGGGCGCGCTGCCGGAGCAACCGCGGGGGCGGGGACCAGCTCGGGCTTCGACGGGGCGTCGAAGCGGGCAGGTTCCTTGGTTACGGGGGCGGGCACCGGGGCCGGCCGTGAGGCTGTGCTGTCTCTCCAGAGGGACATGGCGTAGGCGTTTCGCTAGGGAAAGTTTCGAGGCTAGCGCCAAAACGCATCGAAGGCAATGGAATCCGTTGCGGGAGCGGCCGGCTCCGGGCAACCGGCCCCGGGCAGCGCGCGCCTTCCGCTGCGGCAGCCGCGTATGCCCGTCGTCAGCTGGGCGGCGAGGACTTGTGCTGCTGCGCGTGCGTGGCGCCGGCGCGTGGCACCGCGGGCTCCGGCTCGGTGTCGTTGAAGCGCGTGAGATCCAGGATCGTGCCGCCGTCGGCCGGAACGATGACGTCCACGAAACGCCTGTCGAACAGCAGCTGCCCAGCCGTGTACTCGGCGCGCGCGTGCACCGTCTGTTCCAGGATGTCGTCGAGGCCGGTGATCGAAACGGCGATCATGGCATGCGCCTTCTCCAGCTGCTCGCGTGTCCAACCGTGCAGCGGACTCCGCTCCGTGATCGGGTGCATCACCGTCCAGCTCAACGCAAATGCAGCGGAATGATGTCGTGTGAGCGGCAGATCATGCTGTCGGTAGAACCGCTCGCCTTCGGCGGTGATCTCTTCGCGGACCAGCGTCATCGCGACATCGGCCTCGAGGATCGTGTTGTGCCGCTCGTTCGCAGCGCGGACCATCAGCGTGGGCGTGCCATCGAAGCGGCAGACGATGGCAATCCTGCTGAAGAGAATGCGCGCTTGCGGACGCGAAAAGCGCGCGAACATGATTCCGGTGACGAGTGCGAGGCTCAGCAGCCCGATGAATATCTCTATGGAAGCGACCACGTGCGCGAATATCGTGACCGGATACATGTATCCGTAGCCGACGGTGGACAGGGTCTCGATGCTGAAGAACAGGCGGTCGAGGAAATCGTGGCCTGCGTTGGCCACTGCGCCGGGCTGCAGGCCATAAACCATCGCGAACAGCACGTTGGCGGCCAGGTACGCCAGCACGATCAGCAGGAAGAACCCGGGCCAGCTGAGCGCCAGGATCTGGTGGTAGGCATCGCGCCAGCCGCGGCTCCGGACGCCGATCTTGGTGTACTCGCGCGCGCCGAACCGGACCCGGACGCGGCGTGGTTGGCGCGGCTTCACGTCCCGGGAATGGCTGGTTCGGTTCTGACTTCCGAAAGCAGATCGCGCTCGACTAGAGCCAATGCGGCGATGGCAGCAGGGCCCATGCGCCATCACCCACCAGGAATTGGACGAACAGTGCCACGGCCCAGAACGCCGGAAGCTCCCAGCCTCCATGCTTGTTCGAGAACATCCAGCCTTTCCTGCCGTCAACGGTGACGATGGTACCGAGAATCAGCGCAATCAACAGGATGCTTGAGAAGACCGTGGGCGAGGAAAAGTATGGCTTGCCTCACCACACTTGGATTTGAGCGATGCTTCGTCGCGGGACCGATAACCCGCCCGCGCAAACAAAAAAAGGCCCGGAAACCGGGCCTTTGCTCAGCGCGCAGACGACTCAGTCGAGTGCCCTGATGTTCGAGGCCTGGTCCCCCTTCGGACCGGTCGTGACGTCGAACGAAACCTTCTGGTTTTCGCGAAGGCTCTTGTGACCTTCGCCCTGGATCGCCGAGAAGTGCGCGAAAAGATCCTTGCCCCCGCCGTCCGGGGTGATGAATCCGAATCCCTTACCGTCGTTGAACCATTTGACGATGCCTGTGCTCATGTGTGAACTCCATTGAAAGACGAATGATGGGCTTGGCCCGAAGTGCGGAACCTTCAAGGGAGAGAGGGTGATCTGAGGGGCACCGCCTGGGCGGTTACGACGGACCAGCGATTTCGCTGCTTGAGGAGCCTGCCGCACCCTTGTACACGAGTTGTGCGTGCGCGTCAAACGATGTTTTTGCACGCGGATTGCCGCGCGCGAGGTTCGGCGGGCGCGGACCGGTCACTCCTGCCGCTCGAGAAACACCCCCAGTGTCGCCAGGACATTCTCGCCCAGGCGCCGGCCTTCCCATTCGGCGCAGGTGACACGCCGGCTCAGCGCGAGATCGCGCGCGAAATCGACACCGAGGCGCGCCGCGAGTGCGCGATTGCACACCGCCATGTTGATCTCATCATTGAGATCGAAGGAACGGCTGTCGAAGTTGGTGGAGCCCACGGCGGACCACAGCCCGTCGACGACCAGGATCTTGGCGTGGATCATGCCCGGCTGGTACTCGTGGATTTCGACGCCTGCCTTCAGCAACTCACCATACCGCCTGCGGCTTGCGAGCCGCGCAATCGGATGGTTGTTGCCGCGTCCTGGCGTGATGACCCGCACCCGCACGCCGCGGCCGGCGGCGGCGATCAACTCGCTGCGGGCGCTGGGGTCCGGCAGGAAATAAGGCGAGTTGATGTCGATTGACTCGCGTGCGCCAGCCAGCAGTATCTGGAACAGGACACGCACCGGGGACGACCGGGCCGGCGAGGGCGTGCCGATGACGACCAGCCCCGGCGCGTCCGCTTCGCCGCCGTCGATCGCCGGAAAGACCGCCGAATCGGCCAGGATCTCGCCGGTCGACTCGAGCCAGTTCTCGGCAAAAGCGGTCTGCAGTCCGGCGACCACCGGTCCCGTCACGCGAAGCATGGTGTCGCGCCACGCGCGCCGCCGGTGCTTGCGGCCGAGCCAGTGCGAAGCGATGCCGGCACCACCGACAAACCCCGTCGTTCCATCGACGACGATGATCTCGCGGTGCGTGCGGTTGTTGAAGCGCTTGAGCGTGTACCAGCGGATCGGCTGGTACCACGCAACGCGGCCGCCGGCCGCCCGCAGCTTGGCGAAATACGCGTCGGGCGTGGGGAAGCTCCCGATCGCGTCGACGACGACGCGCACGGTGACGCCTGCCTGTGCGCGTTCGGTCAGCGCCTCGAGGAACCGATCGCCGATCGTGCTCGGATGAAAGATGAACGCTTCGATGTGCACGCTGCGGGCGGCCGCAAGGATCACCTCGAGCTCGGCCTCGTAGAATGCCGCGCCGTCGGTGAGCACCTCGACCGTGCGCGCCGCCTGCAATCCGGAGCCCGTGTTCGCCGCCAGGATTCGCCGGAACTCGCCGGAGGCGGGGTCGGGCAGCGGAGCCGTCAGGTGGTAGCCGAGGCTCGGCTCGAACAGGACGAGCAGGAGCAGGGCAAGCGATACCGCCGCGAGCGACGCGAGGACGAACTCGATGGCCATCCGGCAATGCGGGCGCAGTGGACCGACCGGGGCGCGCTCGCCCCGGTCGACGTCCGGTCAGGCATGGATCGCGCTCGGCAGTATACGCAAGGCGCCGCCGGCCCAATTCATCCCGATGCGATCAGTGCCTCGATTTCCGCGAAAGTGCGCGCGATGTCGTGGACCTGCTGCGCAGGAATGCCGAGGCGCCGGCCGATCTGCGTCAGGGAGAAGATGCCGCATACCGTTCGATCGCCGCTCGCCGCCCCCTCGGGGACCTCGACCACCAGGGCGTGCTGCCGCGCCGCGAGCCGCAGCGTGGCGATGATGTCGCCTACCCTGGCTCCCAGCACGTCGCGCAGATCCAGGACTTCCAGGCGTTCCCCGGGCGTCATGATGTCGCGCACCAGCACCTCGTCGTAGCGCATGCCGCGCGATTGTGCGAACTGGACCGGCCGCTCGCCCAGGAGATCGGTGGCGGTCAGGATGCCGAGGACGCGCCGCGCCTCGTCGACGACGAAGAGCGCGCGAACGCCGCGCGCGATCATGGCCCGGTTGGCGGCGGCGATCGACGTGCCGGGGTCGATGGTCACGGCGCTGACCCGACGCAGGTCGGTCATCACCTCCAGGGCGGCCGAATCCAGGCGGATGGGCGCGGCGGGACCCGGCAACGGCAATCGGTACCGGTCCCCTGCATTGCCCCGGGAATTGCGCAGCGGAACGTACTGCCCCGTCGCGACCGGGGGAGGCCCGGAATGCCCGGGCTCGCCTGCGCCTTGGCTCGCCTGGAAAAACATCAACTGCAGGAAATGGTCCTTGCGGCCCGGCGAATGACGGGGATCGGTCGGCGAAGCCGCAGTCGCACCGCCTTCGCGGTCGCCGCGGTCGTCGGCATCGTGCTTGTCACCGTGCTTGTCCATGCGCGCCTCGGTCGGATGACTGGGCCTCGGGAACCCAGTGCTCCTGATTAGACTGGGGCGGCGGCGATGGTTCCCGGACCCGGAAGCGCTAGCGCCGCTTTCTCGCGCGCGCCTTGCGGGCGGGTTGCGCCTTTTCGGCAGGGGGTTCCTGCGGGCGGTAATCGCCGATGATCCCCTTGACCGGGCAGATCGTGAACACCGCGCATTTCCTGCAACCGACGGCGATGGCAACCGGGCAGAGCTTCATGACTTGCTCCTTGCGACATCCGAGCATGCATTGTGCGCCCGTTTTCGGCACCCGTCGCCCGCGTCCTCAGGGTCCGGACGATCGCCTCGGCGCCCGCGTGCGGAGTGGTTTCGGCGCGCAGCTTCGCCGCGCACCGAAACCCGGTGCGCTACCATCTCCCGTCGAGCGCGCAGGGCTTCGGCAACAGGCGGAGGCGGCCGATGATCGCGGGACTGGTCGACATCTTCATATTTCAGGGGTTGGGCGAGCTGGTGTCGAGGTTCGCCGCGCACTTCATTCCCGGCCCCGTGAACGGTCTCGTGCTGCTCCTCGCCTGGCTGCAGATCCGCGGCGGTGTTCCCCCTCCACTCGACCTCGTGGCGTCGGGCCCGATGCGTCACCTCGGATTGCTCTTCGTGCCGGCCGCAGTTGGCGTCATCCTGTTCTGGCCGCAGCTGAAGGCCAATCCCGTCGCCATCGCGGTTGCGATCGTCGCGGGGTTCTATGCAAAATCGGTGACTGCGCCCGTTGCGATGGGCGTGACGGAGCGCGTTCACGCGTCACCGACGCTGACGGCGGTCTTCGCGATCCCCACCGGCATGCTGGGCGCGATCCTGATCCCGCTGTTCTTTCGCTGACGACGCCGGAACCGATTCAGCGAAATGCTCGGCATCCTCGTCATCACCGGCCCCATCTATCTGCTGATCGCGCTTGGATTCATCGGGGGTCGCCTGGGCCTGTTCTCCCGGCCCGACATGCGCGCATTGGGCAAGTTCGTCGTGAACTTCGCGGTGCCGGCGCTGCTGTTCAAGACCCTGTCGCAGCGGCCGGTCAGCGAGATCTTCGATCCCGGATACATGTTTGCCTACGCGACGGCGTCGATCGCGATCCTGCTGTCGGCATTCGGCATCGCGCGCTACGCGGGTGGCAAGGACGTGTCCTTCAGCGCGCTGTTCGGCATGGGCATGACGGTCTCGAACAGCGGTTTCGTGGGCTACCCGATCGTGCTGCAATGGCTGGGCCCGCCGGCGGCCATCGCGCTCGCCATGTGCATGACCATCGAGAACCTGGTGATGCTCCCCATTTCGCTCGCGCTGGCCGAAAGCGGCGGCGTCCACGGCGATACCTGGCGGCGGGCGCTCGCCAAGTCGCTGGGGCGCATGCTCGGGAATCCGATGATCGTTGCCATCCTGCTCGGGTTCGCGGTGGCGCTGTCCGGCGTGTCGGTACCGGACTGGATCTCCCGGGCCGTCGGCCTCCTCGCAGCGGCATCGACGGCGCTCGCGCTGTTCGTGATCGGCGGCTCGCTGGTCGGGCTGGAGATCCGGGGGCGGTTGGGTGACGTCGCGATCGTCGCGTCCGGCAAGCTGCTTTTGCATCCGCTCGCGGTGCTCGCGATCCTGCTCGTCATTCCACCCATCGATGCCAGACTGCGTGCGGCGGCGGTCGCCTATGCGGCCGCGCCGATGCTGAGCATCTATCCGATTCTGGCGCAGAAGTACGGGCAGGAGGGCTTTTGCGCGGCAGCACTGCTCGTGGCGACGGTCGCGTCGTTCGTCACCATCAGCGCCATCCTGTGGACGATGAGCGCCGTATTGCACTGGGTGCCGTGATCCCTTGCGCGAACCTCAATCGCCCGCCGCGGGCGCGAATCGGGGGCCTGCGCGGCTGGACTCCAGCGCCATCACGCGCGCCGGCGGCAGGTTGGCCCAGACGATGTCGCTTGCGCGTTCCATGAACCCCGGCAGCGAGGCAAGACCGCGGGCACGCAGGTCGTAGGTGTACTGGATCACCGTGCCCCCTGCCGGCAGCACTGCCCACCACTGCGCGACGATGGCGGCGGCCACTTTCGGCGGCAACGACCGCAACGGCAGGCTGGAGACGATGGCGTCGATCGGATGATCGGGCGGCACCAGTTCGGCGAGCCGCGCGGCGTCGCCGTGCAGTACCCGTATTCCGGGAAAACGCGAGCGCAGGTGGCGGACGAATCGCGTCGAGCGCTCGATGACGACGAGCCGGCGGGGCGCGATGCCATCGCTCAGCAGCGCGCGCGTCACCGCACCCGTGCCGGCGCCGAGTTCCACCACCAGGCCGTCGCAATGGCGCGGCACGCGCGAGGCCATGCGGGCGGCCAGCCGGCTCGAGCTGGGCCAGATGGCGCCGATCGCCGCAGGCTGGTCGAGCAGTTCTCGGGCGAACAGCCACGACTCGGGAACGCGCAATGCGCGGGCAAGCCCGCGCGCCAGCGGGCGATAGGCATTTACCGTCATCAATGAACCTCTCCGGCGGCGATGCTACAACGAAAAGGACTCCCGGCCAACGATTTGTATGTACGCGCGCGCGTACCGCATCGACCGCGCCATGTCATCATCCGCTCGATCGCGCCGATCCGGCGGGCCCTTCGGTCACGAATGCTCCGTGTGTGAACTGTTTGCACTTTCGAGCCGCATCCCGACCGAGGTCCGGTTTTCGTTCGACGCCTTCTCCCGCCGTGGCGGTCTCGCCGGGCGCAACAGCGACGGGTGGGGCGTCGCGTATTACGACGGCAACGACCTGCGGTTGCTCAAGGAGCCAAGACCCGCCGCCGACAGCGCCTGCGTGCGCTTCCTCCAGGAGCACCCGTTTGCGTCGTCGATCGTGGTCAGCCACATCCGCAGGGCTACGCGGGGAGCGACATCGATGCGCAACACCCAGCCGTTCGCGCGCGAGCTGGGTGGACGCATGCACGTGTTTGCGCACAATGGCGACCTCGACCTCGCGGCGCTGCGGTCGAGTTTTCCGCTTCGCACCTGGCGGCCTGTCGGAGAGACCGACTCAGAGTACGCGTTCTGCGCCCTGCTCGGGCTGCTCGCCCCGTCGTGGCTGGGAGCGCAGGCGCCGACGCTCGAGGCGCGCCGCGCCATCGTTCTGGAATTCGCCGCCGCGCTGCGCGAGCTGGGGCCGGCGAATTTCATCTACGCCGACGGCGAGGCGCTGTTCCTGCACGGGCATCGGCGGATGCACGGCGACGGCCTTGCCGCACATCCGCCGGGACTGCAGGTGCTGTCGAGGCACTGCGGAGGCGATCCTGGCCCATGGCATGGCGACGGCGTGAGCGTCGCGGCACGCTCGCAGCAGGACGTGCTGCTCGCTGCGAGCGTGCCGCTGACCGACGAGCCCGGCTGGCGGCCGCTGGCCGAGGGCGAACTCGTCGTCGCGGTCGAGGGCAGGATCGTTGCGCGCCCCCTCATCGCGGTGCGGTCGTCGTGACCGCGGCGCTTGCAGACACCCCGGAGACTGCCGATGTCCGAACCCGTCGAGCTCGAGCAGCAGGAAGACTTTCATTTCACGATTCGCTTCGGCGATTCTATTCCGGTGCTGACCGCCGACGAATCGCCGCCTCTGGGCAACGGCGCGGGTCCCACGCCGGTCCAGCTCCTCGCGGCTGCCGTCGGCAACTGCCTGTGCGACAGCCTGCTGTTCGCCCTGCGCAAGTTCAAGCAGGCGCCCGAGCCGATCCGCGCCGTCGTCGAGGCGAGCGTCGGACGCAATCCGCAGAATCGCCTTCGCGTCCAGCGCATCGGCGTGCGCATCACGCTCGGCGTCCCGGCGTCGTCGCTGCAGCACCTCGACCGTGCACTCGGCCAGTTCGAGGAGTTCTGCACGGTTGCGCAGAGCGTCAGGCAAGGGATCGACGTCGACGTCGAGGTCTACGACAGCATCGGGGCGCGACTCAAGTAAGGCCGGCCGTTGTTCTCCGCTGCCGTGGTCGTCCGGGCGGGTAGCCGCCGCAATCTCGCGAGTTCGCGCGTGGGCGGGTTGGGTGCGACCTCGGATGCTATCGTGGCGGCGCCCGAAGACTACACAGCCCGAAACCGGATCACCAGCGATGCCGCAGGAACCTTCGTCCTGGCGCTGGCGTGATTGGCGCATCGAGATGCGGCGCCGCATCGCGGCGCGCTTCGTCGGTGACCGGGCCTATCTCGCAGGTCTCTATCGAAAGAGATTCGGGCGCCCCCCAGACCTCGACCATCCGTCGGGATTCAACGAGAAGATCCTGGTGAAGATCCTCACCGACCGGCGCGAATACCTGACGCTGTTCGCGGACCGGCTGCGGGTGCGCGACTACGTGCGCCAGCGAATGCCCGAGGCCGTCCTTCCGCGGCTCCACTGGTGGTCGGACCGCGCCGAGACGCTGCCCTTCGATTCGTTGCCCGAGTCGTTCGTGCTCAAGGCGAACCACGGCAGCGGCTGGGTGCGCATCGTCCCGCACAAGAGCGAGGTCGGGCAGGCGGAGCTCGTGAGCCTCGCCAGGAAATGGCTCGCGTCGGATTTCACGATCGTCGGGCGCGAATGGGCCTATCGCGACGTGCGTCGCGCCGTATACGCGGAAGAACTGCTGCGCGACGATTCCGGCGGCTTGCCACCGGACTTCAAGCTGTTCGCGTTCGACGGCGAGGTCCGGCTGATCCAGGTCGACCGCGACCGCCATGCGCATCACACGCAGGTGCTCTACGATCCGCAGTGGCGCCCGATCGAGGGTATCGTCGCGGCCGCGCAGGGGGCGCCGCTCGCGCCACCCGTCACGCTCGCCCGCATGGTCGAGGCGGCACGGGTGCTCGCGACCGGCATCGATTTCCTGCGCGTCGATTTCTACGAGGTCGCTGGCCGCGTCGTGTTCGGCGAGCTCACGAACTACCCGAACAAGGGCCTCAACCGGTTCCAGCCGGCCTCGCTCGATGGGCTGCTCGGGAGCTGGCTCACGCTTGCGCCGACACGCCCGGTCGCGATTGCCTATCGACCTGAAACGTTCAGCGGAGAGTGATCGGTCCGGCCCTCAGGCGTCCTCGGCAGGATCGTAGGGAACGACGTTCTCCTGCTCCGCAGGGTCGTTGCGGGCGACGATCGCGCGCGCGGCTTCGCTGTCGCTCAGATTGAATGCCTGGTGTGCAACGCCGGGCGGTATGAACAGAAACTCGCCTGCGGCGCTCACGACGCGCTCGCGCAGTCCCGGACCGTAGCGCGTCTCGACGCGCCCTTCGAGAACATAGATCGCCGTCTCGTAGCCACGGTGCCGGTGCGGCACGGCAGAGCCCCCCGGCGGAATCACCACCATGTGCATCGACAGGCCGCGGCTGCCGGTGGTCTCGCCGGAAACCCCGACGAAATACGGCAGGCGCTGCCGCGTGAGGATTTCGTGGTCGGGACGCACGGCGACGACAGTGGGCGCCGATGCGCTGCGCGGGGTGGTCATGGGCATGTCCCTTCGGCAATGCGGGGAGCGGTTCGCGGCCTGGCTTCCAACATAGCGGCCCGGCGCGCGAATGTCGAGCGGGGTCGCGCGCCCGAACCGGAACCCGCGGGCCGGCGGGCCTCACGCCGCACATGGTGCAGGAAGACCTCGGCGTGCCCGACGAGCTCGAGCTGGTCGACCGGGCCAATGCGGCCGACAAGTCCCAGGCATACCCGAAGCTCGATCCGCCGCTGGTCTGACTCAGTCCGGCCCGGGCAGGGGTTCCGGGCGATGCCAGATCGCGATGCCGTTGCGGTGGACGGTGCGCACCCGATGCAGCGGGACCTCGTGCACTTCGCCCTCGGGCGTTGCGGCCTCGAAGAAGAAATGATCTCCGGAACGGAGCATCCTGGGATCGAAGGGAACGCGCAGCACGCGCCGGGCGACGCGATCCCAGTACGCGAGCTCGAAATGCCCGTCGTCGAATTCCGGGTCCCAGCGGATGCGATTCAGCAGGTCCTGGATCGGAATCACTGCCTCGGGTCCTCCGTGGGCGTTGCCCGAACCCGGATGCATCGTCCGTCCGTCGTGCATTCGAAACGCACCGGAAGGAACTGCTCGACGAGCCAGATCGCAGTCCGTGCATGGCTCGTGAGTTGCCGCGTCAAGAATGCGCCGCCGCCGGCAAGCGCCAGGTAGACAGGTAGCTGGTCGCAGGCGTGGATGTCCACGGTCGCTCCTGCCCCCAGGTCGTCGGCCAGTTCCGAAGCGACCGCGGCGCCGAGCGCTTCGGCGCGCACACCGCGCTGCGCGACGCGCCCCGCACCGAGCAGCGCGTGCTCCGTGTCCGCCCACGCGACGATCGCGCCGCCGCTTCCGGCTGCGTCCTCGGAAGACAGCGCCGCGACATCCATGGCGGGCGCGATCTGCATGCGCGCGGCGAGCCCGGCAACGAATGCACCGCGCATGCGATCTG
>DAHUXO010000113.1 GCA_027307095.1 Betaproteobacteria bacterium
CGCATCGCGACCGAGCGGAGGATGTACTCGAGCGCGCGCCTGAAGGCGGTCATCTGCAATTCGCGCATGGTGAGGGACGAAATCCGCGAGCGCTTCGGCGTTGCCGACGAGCGCCTGCACGTCGTCTACAACGCCGTCGACGCCGACGTGTACTCACCGGGACTGCGGGCACATCGATCGCGCGTGCGCGCGCAGCACGGCGTTCCGGATGCCTCGACGCTGTTCTTGTTCGTCGGCTCCGGCTTCGAGCGCAAGGGCGTCGCGACCCTGATCGACGCGCTGGCGCTGCTCGATGCGAAGTCGCACCTGATCGTCGTCGGCCACGACAAACACCTGCGGCGCTACGCCGAGCGCGCGCGTGCACTGGGCCTTTCCAGCCGGGTGACGCTCGCCGGCCCGCAGGCGGACCCTCGCCCCTACTACGGCGCCGCGGACGCCTTCGTCCTGCCGACGTTCTACGACCCGTGCCCGAATGCGGCGCTGGAGGCGATGGCCTGCGCGCTCCCGATCGTGACCAGCACCAAATCGGGCGCGGCGGAGCTGGCACTCGCCCACGACACCGGCCTCGTGTGCGTCGCCGGCGATGCCGCCGGCCTTGCCGCGCAACTGCGGACGCTGCAGGATGCGGCGCTGCGTTCGCGCATGGGCGGGAACGCCCGCGCCGCCGTGCTGCCGCTCACCTCCTCGGCCATGACGCAGAAGCTCCTGGCGCTCTATCGCGACCTGCTCGGCACGCAGGTCCCGGCGTGAGCGCCGCGCTGCGCGGAACCGGGCCGCTGCGCGGGGATCGCGGCATGGGTGCTGCGCTATACTCCGGCGCAGTGAACGCGGCATCTCCCGCGCGCCGGTGACAGGCGTGCATCTCTATCGTCGCCTGCTGCATTACGTGCGCCCGTACTGGTGGGCGTTCGGGCTCGCCGTCGTCGGCATGATCGTCGTCGCCGCCGGCGACCTGACGATGGCGATGCTGGTCATTCCGATCGTCAAGAACTTCCAGACGCCCGACCCGGCACGCACGCAATGGCTGCCTCTCGCGGTCGTCGGCGTGTTCGTGTTCCGCGGGATCGGCTCCTACATTTCCGAATACGGGATGGCGTACACGGGCAACCGGGTGGTGTTCGACCTCCGGCGCGCGCTGATCGACAAGCTGCTGCGCCTGCCCACTGCGTACTACGACATGACGCCGGCGGGCGTGGTCCAGTCGAAGCTGACCTTCGACGCGCACCAGCTCGCCTCGGCCGCGTCCGGAACGATCACCACCGGGATCCGCAGCTCGCTGACGATCGCCGCGAGTCTCGGCTGGCTTCTCTACATCAACTGGCGGCTCACGTTGATGACGTTCTTCGTGCTTCCCATCGTCGCCTTCGTGATCCGGTACTTCAGCCGGCGGCTGCGTCGGATCGCCCGCGACGTGCAGTCCCGGACCGCGGCGATGACGCACGTGCTCGAGGAGATGATCGGCGGGCACCGGATCGTGCGCGTGTTCGGTGGCGAGGATTACGAGCGGGCGCGCGCGGTCCGGGCGGCGAACGCATTGCGCACGTCGATGACCAAGCAGTCCTCGGCGGGCGCGGCGAGCTCGCCGATGACGCAGATCCTCGCGGCGATCGCGGTCGGCGTCATCATCTGGGTCGCGCTTTCCCAGAGCCAGACCGGCAAGCTCGACCTCGGCACGTTCGCATCGTATCTGGTCGCGCTGCTGACGCTGCTCGAGCGCCTGAAGTCGCTGTCCGGCGTCAACGCCGCGATCCAGCGCGGGCTCGCCGCATCGGAGAGCATCTTCGGGATGCTCGACCGCGAGGTCGAGCCCGACGAAGGCAGCGTGGCCCTCGACCGAGCGGAGGGGGCGGTTCGCTTCGAGCGCGTATCGCTCAGGTACCAGGGAGCCGAGCGCGAGGCGCTGTCCGACGTGTCGCTGACGATCCGCACCGGCGAGACCGTCGCGCTGGTCGGAAGCTCGGGCAGCGGCAAGACCTCGCTGGTCAGCCTCGTGCCGCGGTTCTACGAGCCGACCGCGGGGCGCCTGTTCATCGACAATCACGACATCACGACGCTGACCCTCGCCAGCCTGCGCGACCAGATCGCGCTGGTGTCGCAGGACGTGCTGCTGTTCGACGACACCGTCGCGGCCAACATCGCCTACGGCGCGCTGGCGACGACGCCGCGCGATGCGATCGAGCGCGCCGCCGCGGCAGCGCACGCGCTGGATTTCATCCGCGCGCTGCCCGAGGGTTTCGACACCGAGGTCGGCGAGAACGGCGTGCGCCTGTCGGGGGGACAGCGCCAGCGGATCGCGATCGCGCGCGCGATCCTCAAGGACGCGCCGCTGCTGATCCTCGACGAGGCCACCTCGGCGCTCGACTCGGAGTCCGAGCGCCAGGTGCAGGCGGCGCTCGACACGCTGATGCACGGGCGCACGACGATCGTAATCGCGCACCGCCTGTCGACGATCGAGCATGCCGACCGCATCATCGTGCTCGATCACGGGCGCGTCGTCGAGGAAGGAACGCACGCGGCACTGCTCGCGCGCGGCGGGATCTACGCGAAGCTGCACCGCATGCAGTTCACGACCGCCTCGCTCGCCGCGTGATCCGCGACCGGCACCGGTGATGCGCGAGAGCGGCGCGCTATCGATCGCGCACACCGAGGCGTCGACGGGCTGGGGCGGGCAGGAGATCCGCACCCTGACCGAGGCGGCAGGGTTCCTCGGACGCGGCCACCGCGTGGTCGTCTACGCCGCACCCGGCGCGCGCCTGCTCGACGAGGCGCCGCGTTTCGGCGTGGCCGCGAAGCCGCTGCCGATCGCGCGCAAGCGCCCGGCGGGCGTGCGCGCGCTGGTTCGCGCGTTCTCGCGGGACCCGGTCGATGTCGTGAACGCGCACAGCTCGACCGACGCCTGGCTCGCGGCGCTGGCCTGCAGGTGGCTCGCCGCCGCCGGCAGGGCCGTGCCCGTGCTGGTGCGCACGCGCCACGTGTCGATCCCGGTTCCGGACGACCCCGCGACGCGCTGGCTTTACCGCAAGGCGACGGCGCGGGTGGTCACCACCGGCGATGCGCTGCGCGAGCAGCTCGTGCACGACAACGGCCTCGACCCCGCACGCGTGGACTCGGTCCCGACCGGCATCGACGCCGCAGCATTCGCGCCGCGGCCGCGCGAGGCCGCGCGGCGCGAACTCGGCATCGAGCCGGCAGGTCCGTGGATCGGCATCGTCGCCACGCTGCGCAGCTGGAAAGGGCACCGCTTCCTCGTCGATGCGCTGCCGCTGCTTGCGCATCGCGACGCGCGTCTCGCGATCGTCGGCGACGGACCGCAGCGCCCGGCCCTCGAGGCGCAGGTCGACAAGCTGGGGCTGCGCAATCGCGTGCTCTTCGCGGGGCAGCGGGCCGACGTGATGCCGTGGCTCGCGGCATTCGACGTCTTCGTGCTGCCGTCGTACGCCAACGAGGGCGTCCCCCAGGCGCTCCTGCAGGCGATGTTCGCCGGCGTCCCCTGCGTGACGACCGCTGCGGGGGCGATTCCCGAGATCGCGCAGGATCCCGAGACGGCACGCGTCGTCGCGCGCGAGGACCCAAGGGCGCTGGCCGCCGGCATCGACGCCGTCCTCGACGACCGCGCCAGCGCCGAGGCGATGGCAATGCGGGCGCGGGAGTTCGTCGTCCCGCGCTACGGCCTTGCGACGATGCTCGACCGGATGGAGGCCGTGTTCCGGCGGGCGATCGCCGAACGCGTCCGCTGACGGAGCGCCCATGGCCGCCGGCAGGACACCTGGTCGCGCGAAGGTCGTCGCGCGGGCGTTGTTTGCGCGCGGCCCGCGCCGCGCACCGCCATCCGACCTGCGGCGGATCCTGATCGCGCACCACCTGCTGCTCGGCGACACGCTGATGCTGACGCCGCTGCTCAAGAAGCTGCGCACGCTGCATCCGCGGGCCGACATCGCGATGACGATGCCGCACGCGACAGCGCCCCTCTACGCGACGCGTCCCTACGGCGTGCGCGCGCTGCCTTTCGACCCGCGGCGCGACCCCGCGCCGCTGTTCCGCGAGGGGCCTTTCGACATCGCATTCGTCCCCGGCGACAACCGCCATTCGTGGCTCGCAGCGGCGATGCGTTCGCGCTGGATCGTCGCGTTCGCCGGCGACCGGCCCGCGACGAAGAGCTGGCAGGTCGATCTGCAGCTTCCCTACCCCGACGTGCCTGCCGCGTGGGGTGACATGGTCGCTCGGCTCGCCGACGGCCCGCCGCCCGAACCCTACCGCAGCACCGAGTGGGCGGCGCCGCCGGCGGCCCCGTTCGAGCTTCCTGCACAGGCGCCCTACGCGGTGCTGCACGTGGGCGCGAGCTCGCCTCTCAAATGCTGGGAAGGTGCCCGCTGGATCGAGCTCGCCGACCGGCTCGCGGCGCGCGGAATCCTGCCGGTATGGTCGGCGGGTCCCGGGGAGGCGAGGCTGGTCGCCGCAATCCAGGGCGCCGCGCGCCATCGGTCGTACGCCGGTCGGCTCGATCTCGCCCAGATGTGGCGCCTGCTCGCGGGCGCACGGGTCCTGGTCGCGCCCGACACGGGTATCGCGCACCTCGGGCGCATCGTCGGCGTTCCGACGGTCGCGTTGTTCGGTCCCGGGTCTGCGGTGATCTGCGGCGCCGGCGATTTCTGGCGCGATTCCCCCTATCGCGCCGTCACCGTCGATCCTTTCCCCTGCCGCGACCAGCGCATCCTGTTCAGGCGCGAGATCGCATGGGTGCGCCGCTGCGGCCGCTCCGTTGCCGAATGTCCGCGCCACCTGTGCATGCCCGCGATCGGCGTCGCCGACGTGCTGGGCGCAATCCTGTCCATGGAGGCACCATGACCATGACGAGCCCGTTCGATGACGTCGGAGCGACGTCGATCAGCGCATTCCACGACCTGCGGATCGCCCTCGGGGCGGGCGCGCAGGCCGCCGCCCCGCCCGGCGAGGCATGGCGCCACATCGCGGCGAACCATCGCTGCAACCACCTGCTGTGGGACGAGGAGGACCAGGCGCGGCGCACCGACGTTCCCGACGCGTCGATCGCGGCGAACAAGCGCGCGATCGACGGCTACAATCAGAAGCGGAACGACGCGATCGAGCGCATCGACGAAACGCTGCTCGCGCGCCTTGCCGGCATCGCGCCGGATGCCGACGCATGGCACAACTCGGAGACGGCCGGCGCGATGATCGACCGCCTGTCGATCCTCGCGCTGAAGGTCCACCACATGCGCGCGCAGACGCTGCGCAGCGACGCTTCGCCCGAGCACGTCGCGAGCTGCGCGGAGAAGCTCGCGCGCCTCGCGCTGCAGCGCGACGACCTCGCGCGCTGCCTCGACACGCTGCTCGCGCGCGCCGCGGAGGGCCGGGCGTTCTGGCGGATCTACCGGCAGTTCAAGATGTACAACGATCCGGCGCTGAATCCCTGGCTCTATCGGAAGCCGCCGTAGACGCGAGCAGCGGCCGCAGGACGGTGAACACGTCGTCGTCGGAAAGCTCCGCGACCGACCGCGGTGCCTCGATGTGACGTGCGCGCGCCCCCAGCGGCGCCCACCGCGATGCGGGGGCCGAGTCCCGTGGATCGGCGAACAGCCCCAGCACCCCGCCGGGACTCGCGGCAGCGAAGTGCATCAGGCCGGAATCGGGCATCAGCGTCGTGCGCGCCTCGAAGATCAGGCCCAGCGCGTCCCCGATCGGGCCCCGGAACGGATGCACGTACGCGCCGGCGCGGTCGAGCACGGCCTGTGCCAGCGCGTCGTCCCCCGGGTAGACCGAATTGTCCGCGGCGCCAGGCGTCCACGTCAGCACCGTCGGCAGTCCGAACTCGGCGTGCAGGCGCGCCGCCCAGCGCAGCACCTGCGCGGCGCTCGGCTGTTTTTTCGCGCGCCGCGCACCGAGTCCCAGCACGACGTAGCGCCCGGCCTCGAGGCGGCGCGCGGCGAGCCATTGCGCGGCAAACGCGGCCGAGGCGGGCGGCAGCTCGAAACGCGGCGCCGGGGGCGTCGGGGGGGCGTCGAACCCGAGGGGCGCGAGCAGCGCCAGCATGCGCATCGTCTCGTGGCCGGCGATCGGGGGCGGCAGCGGATCGGTGAGCCGCGGATCGTAATCGGAAGGATCCTGGACGTAGGCGACGACGCGGCGGGCACCGACGGCGAGCGCGCGCCAGATCGCGCGATGCGATTCGTCGCCGCCCATCACCAGCGCCCAGTCGTAGCGCTGGCGACGCAGGCGCAGCAGCAGTGGAAGCTGCGCGACCAGGGCACCGGGACGCAGGCGCCGGCCCGCCCTGGCACGCGGGTAGGTCCAGGTGCGCGCCAGCGCCGGGTGGCCGCGCGCGACCCAGGCGTTGTAATCGTTCGCGAGCAGGTGGATCTCGGCCTGCGGCGCGATCGCGGCGAGATGCTCGAGCACCGGCGTCGTCAGCAGCAGATCGCCGAGCTTGTCGCGCTTGACGATCAGGATGCGCATGGCGGGAAGGCGGCGTCGCTCGGCATGGATGAAGGTAGAATCGCGCGTCGCCATTGGCACGGCCCGGCAGCGCGATGACCGATCATATCAACCGCTGGCTGCTGGCGTCCGCCGCGGCCTATCTGTTCCTCCAGCCGACCAACACCGCGACGTTCCCGCGGTCGGTCGCCTACGGCGTCGCCGCGCTGTGTGCGCTCCTTGCGTGGTTCCGGGCGCGACGCAGCGCCGCCACGCGCATCCCGTCGGCGGGACCCTCGGTCCTCGTGCCGCTTTCCGCCTGGGCCGCATGGTCGTGGGCGTCGCTCGCGTGGTCGATCGACCGTCGATATTCGCTGGGCCAGCTCGAGCGCGAGATCGGGGACAGCCTGCTGGTGATGTTCGTGTTCTACGTCGCGGCCCGCGACGCGCGCAGCTTTCGCGTGCTGGTCGCCGCGGCACTGTCGAGCTTCACCTTGCTCGCGCTGCTCGCGATCGGCATGGACGCGTCGCAAGGGAGCTGGGATGCAGCGCGCTACCACGTGGGCGTCGGTCCCTGGTCGACCTGGGTCGTGCTGGTGGCGCCGTTCCTGTTCGCGCTGGTCGCGCCCAGGCCCGCGGGCTTCGGCGGGGGTGCCTGGCTCGCTTCCGCAGGCTTCGCGCTGATCGCGCTGCTGGTCGCGACGGCGCGGATGACCGAGAACCGCATCGTCTGGATCGCGCTTTGCGCGTGCTTCGCAACCGCAGCGCTCGCCGCTGCCTGGCGCTGGCCCCGGTCGTTCACGCGCACCCCGATGCGCTGGGTCCTGCCGGCGGCGGCGCTGCTCGTCGTGCTCGGCCTCGCGTTCTTCGATTCGCTGGTCGAGCGCGCCGACACCGTCTACCAGGGGCGCGAGAGCGTGGCAGCGACGCTCGAGCACGATCCGCGGATCGTGCTGTGGGAGCACGTGAAGGGTCGCATCGCGGCGCGTCCCTGGACCGGCTACGGATTCGGACGGCGCATCCTCGCCGGCCCGCTGTCCGCCGAGCTCGGCAATCCGCTGCTCGCGCACGCGCACAACGTGTTCGCGAGCCAGTGGCTGCAGACCGGCCTGCCGGGCCTCGCCGCGTTCGCGGCCTTCGTCGGCGCGCTGGCGTTGCGCTACCTGCGCTTCCTGCGCTCGCGCGACGACACGCTGGCATTCGTCGGCATGCTGGGGCTGGCGCTCGTTGCCGGTTTCCTGGCCAAGAACCAGACCGACGACTTCCTGTTCCGCAGCAACGCCAAGGAATTCTGGGCGATGACGGCGTTGCTGCTGGGCTACGGAATGCGCTGCGAGCGCAGGCTCGCCGAGGGCCGCAGGCCGGCGCAGGCGGGCGATGCCGATGCCGCGGACGACGCGCGAGCCCGCGTTTCGCGGCGGAACGATCCGGCCTAGCGCCGTCGCGGCGCCCGTAGCGGCACGGCGACCGGCTCCGGCGCCGCACCGGCGGATATCGGCTTGATCGACGCGCCTGCCGGCGGGGCGTACTCCGGTATCCACGCCTGCATGCGCGCGCGCACCTCGCCATCGTCGGAGATGCGATCGCGTTCGCACCATGCGACCATCTGCCTGACGGCATCGCGGTTGGCGGCGCGCGCCTGCGCGATCCGCAGCTTCGGGTGCGTCGTCGGCTTGGTCGCCTCCTCGGAGGCCAGCGGTTCCTCGTAGAGCTTTTCGCCCGGGCGCAGTCCGGTGAAGACGACCGCGATGCGGTCGGGGTCTGCGCCGTAGAGCCGGATCATGTCGCGGGCGAGGTCGACGATGCGCACCGGCTCGCCCATGTCGAGGGCGAGGATTTCACCTCCCTTGCCCTGCAGGCCCGCCTGCAGGAGCAGCTGCGTCGCCTCCGACAGCGACATGAAGTAGCGCGTGATGTCGGGATGCGTGACCGTGACCGGGCCGCCGCGCGCGATCTGCTCGGCGAAGCGTGGAATGACGCTGCCTGCGCTGCCGAACACGTTGCCGAAGCGGACGATGACGAACTGCGTGGGCCCGTCCTGCAGCGTCTGGCAGACCTGCTCCGCGACACGCTTGGTCGCCCCCATCACCGACGTCGGGTTCACGGCCTTGTCGGTCGAAACCAGCACGAACTTCTCGACCCTGGCCGCGACCGCGGCGCTGGCGATCACCCACGTGCCGTAGGCGTTGTTGAGCACCGCCTGCCATGCGTTCGTCTCCTCCATTAGCGGCACGTGCTTGTAGGCGGCCGCGTGGAAGATCACATCGGGCTTCTCTCGCGCGAGCGCGTTCTCGACCAGCGCCGCGTGCTTCACGTCGCCGACGATCGCGATCATCCCGAGCTGGGGAAAGGCGTCGAGCAGCGCGGTCCTGATCTCGTAGATCGCCGCTTCCGAGATGTCGAACAGCACGAGTCGCGCCGGGCGGAACCGCGCGATCTGGCGGCACAGCTCCGCACCGATCGATCCGCCCGCGCCCGTGACCATCACGACGCGATTTCCCAGCCATTCGGCGATCCCGGCGTTGTCGAGGATGACCGGGTCGCGGCCGAGCAGGTCGTCGAGCTCGACGTTGCGCAACATCGTCAGCGGCGAGCGTCCGGAAATCAGCTCGTCGTAGGCCGGAACGGTCAGCGCCTCGACCTCGGCATCGGCGCAGAGCTCCGCCACGCGCCTGCGCACCGCGTGGTTGGCCGACGGCAGGGCGATGATCACCTTGCGCACGCCGTAGCGGCGGGTCCATTGTGGGAGGTCGGCGATCGGCCCGAGGACGCCGACGTTGCGCAGCTGCCTGCCATGCTTGCTCGGGTCATCGTCGAGCAGGCCCACGACGCGCCACTGGCGGCTGCGCGCCATTTCGTTGGTGAGCCGCGCGCCGGCCTCCCCCGCGCCGATCACCAGCACCGGCTCCCCGAGCGCAGCCAGCGGGCTGTACAGGCGATGCTCCTTCCAGATGCGGTACACGAAGCGCGAACCCGCCATCAGGAACATCAGCACGATCGGATAGAAGAACAGCACGCTGCGCGGAACGGCGGTCTGCAGCTTCAGCATGACGAGCACGAGCGGGATCAGGATCGCCCCCAGCCCCGCGGCGAGCATGATCCGCTGCAGGTCGGGCAGGCTCGCGTAGCGCCAAAGGCCGCGATAGAGGCCGAGCGACAGGAAGATGGTCGCCTGCAGCGGCAGGATCCAGGCGAGCGTCGACCACATGTCCCCGACGAAGGGCTCGCGCAAGTCGAGGTTGAAGCGCAGCCAGTAGATCGCGATCCACGCGACCGCGGTCACGCACACGTCGTGGACGAAGGCCAGTGCTGCGCGCCAGTTGAAGCGTCGGATCATCGGGGGGCCGGGGGGATCGCGTACTTTCGCCAATGATAATCAATTGCCGCGAACAACATGATGACGACAACGCAGCACAGCGCAAGTGCCCACGGCCCGGCCGCCGGCGCGAAGGCCAGGCAGGCCAGCGCGCTGCCCGCCGTGCCGACCATCGCAGCCGCGTAGGCCGCCAGGGTGCCGGCGTGCCCGGCACCCAGCCGATGCAGCCGCTGGTAGTAGTGGCTGCGATGCGCCTCCCACGGGCGCTCGCCGCGCCCGACGCGCAGCAGCAGGGTCAGCGTCGCGTCGGCGACGAAGGGAAGGAACACGAGTGGCGGGAACCAGGATGGCCACCGCCCCGACGCGACGCCCTCGATGCCGAAAGCCGCGGCCAGGAACCCCATCGGTACCGCCCCGGCATCGCCCAGGAACATCGATGCGCGCGGCCGATTGACGGCCAAAAACGGAACGATGGCCGCAGCGAGCGCGAGCAGCGCCGGCGCGGCGCCGGGCGCGGAAGTCCGCACGTCCGCGACTGCGCCCGCGGCCGGAGCGCCGAGAATGGCGGCGAGACCGTAAGCACCGAATCCGATGATGCCCATCGCTGCTGCAAGGCCGTCGCTGCCGTCCATGAAGTTGAAGAGGTTGGCCGACCACGCGAGGGCGAGCGCGCAGCCCGCGACGTAGAGCATGGTCATCGCCGTCCCGCCACCGAACGCCGTCCCGTGCGCCAGCCACGCCGCGGTCCACGCGGCTGCGCCCGCGTGGACCGCGAACCTCGTTCCGATGGCGACCCCGCTGCGGTCGTCCTGCGCCGATACCGCGAACAGCGCGGCCCACGCAGGCATCCATCCGGCGAGCCCCCCGGGAAACGGCGGGGGGAACAACAACGCGGCGGGCAGGAACCCCGCCCAGATCGCGTAGCCGCCTGCACGGGGCACGGGCAGGACGTGCAGCGAGCGCGGGTTGGGAACATCCGCAGGGAGCAACGTCGCGTACCGCCGCAGGACCGCAATGGCGCCCGCCGCCACCACGGCGGCCAGCACGGACCCCACGACTACGGCATTCGGCATCGGCCACCCCTTCGTCGGACGCGTGACGCCGGATTTGACGGTCCGGAGCCGCTTTGCCAGCAGCAAACCGGCCGCACAACGTCTTGGCGGCCCAAGTTAATAAACAAAAAGAACCCGTTCGCCGATCAGAACGCAATCATCGCGGCAAAAGAGGATATTTTTGCTTGTGGTTCAGCATTTTAGCGCGGAATGCTCATGCGCGGCCCCATCCGGGCTGCCCCTAGGCTTGTTGCTTCGGCACAACAGCGATCAGGGGCAATCGATGCCCTCGTGGGGTTAAGTTGCCAATGCTTTCCGCGCTTTGGCACAATGACTCCAACTTCTCGCCAGAGTTGAGAAGGTTCCAGTGGCAGGCGCAAATGGCTTTTCACTTGCCAAACCAATCAGTTAGAGGAGAGTATCAATGAAAAAGAAGCTCGTTGCTGTCGCCGTAGCGGGCGTTCTCGGCATTCCGCTGGCTGCGCATGCGCAGACGGCGAATGTCACGCTCTATGGTCGGATGAATCTCGACCTTGAGATGATGAACGGCAAGCAGGCGGACGGCACCAATCCGAACGTCGCACGGTTGAGCTCGAACACGTCGCGCTTCGGCCTGAAGGGCGTCGAGTCGCTGGGCGGTGGCCTGAACGCAATCTTCCAGATCGAGTCCGGGGTTTCCGCGGATGCGGGCGGCGGCGTCCTCGCCGGTCGCGAAACGTTCGCCGGCCTGCAAGGCAGCTGGGGCACGGTCAAGGCGGGCAACTTCCTGAACACCACCGACGACCTGCACTCGATCTTCGGCAGCACGCCGACGTTGCTGTCGTCGATCTTCTCGACGGCAAACCTCTGGGCGCAAGGTCCGCAGTCGCGGGCGAACGGCGGCTTCGACACGCGCGACGGCAACTCGCTGCGTTACGACTCGCCGTCGTACA
>DAHUXO010000141.1 GCA_027307095.1 Betaproteobacteria bacterium
CGAGCCTGTACCCGGCGGCGACGGCGCCGGCGCCGATCGACGCGACGTGGTCGCGCGTCGACGAGCTGCTCGACCTGCGCGATGAGACGTTGTTCGACGCGAATCCGTCGGCGATGCTCGATGCGTTCCTGATGCTGCAGCGGCATCCGGAGCTGAGAGGCATGACCGCACGCACGCTGCGCGCGCTCTGGCGCAGCCGCCACCGGATCGACGCCGCGTTCCGCCGCGATCCGGCGCACCGCGCGCAGTTCGTGCAGATGTTCCGGGAGCCCCGCGGGCTCACGCACGCGCTGCGCCGTATGAATCTCTACGGGATCCTCGGCCAGTACCTGCCCGCATTCGGCCGCATCGTCGGGCAGATGCAGCACGACCTGTTCCACGTCTACACGGTCGACGAGCACATCCTGATGGTCATCCGCAACCTGCGCCGCTTCACCGAGGCGCAGCATGCCCACGAATACCCGTTGTGCTCGCGGCTGATCGCGGACTTCGAGCGCAAGGAGGTCCTCTATCTCGCCGGCCTGTTCCACGACGTGGCCAAGGGCCGCGGCGGCGATCACTCGGTGCTGGGTGCGCGCGAGGCGCGCAGATTCTGCCGGCAGCATGGACTGCCTGACGATGACACCGAGCTCGTCGCGTGGCTGGTCGCCGCGCACCTGACGATGTCGTCGACCGCCCAGAAGCAGGACATCACCAACCCGGAGGTCGTCGACGCGTTTGCGAAGAAAGTCGGCAACGAGCGCGCGCTGTCCGCGCTCTACCTCCTGACGGTCGCCGACATCCGCGGCACGAGCCCCAGCGTCTGGAACGCCTGGAAAGCGAAGCTCCTCGAAGACCTCTATCACGCGACGCGGAGCGTGCTGGCCGGGGGCGCAGCGCAGCGCACGATCGCCGACAGCATCGAGCTGCGCCAGCGCGAGGCGCGCCGCCTGCTGCGCCTGTACGCGGTGCCCGATGGCGCCGAGGAGCGGCTGTGGCGCGAGCTCGACATCACGTATTTCCAGCGGCATACCGCCGACGAGATCGCCTGGCATGCGCGTCATCTGCACTGGCGCGTCGACCAGGCGGCGCCAGTGGTCAAGGTCCGGCTTGCCAAGGACGGAGCCGGCCTGCAGGCACTGGTCTACCTTCCTGACCAGAAGTCGCTGTTCGCCCGCATCTGCGGCTTCTTCGGCCGCGCCGGGCTGTCGATCCTCGACGCCAAGGTGCACACGACGCGCAACGGCTACGCGCTCGACACGTTCGCCGTCCACGACCCCGCCAATCCGACCGCGTCTTACCGCGAGACCATCCAGTACATCGAATACGAGCTTGCGCAAGCGCTGGCCTCGCCCGCACCGCTGACGCATCCCGAAGCCGGGCGCATCTCGCGCCAGCTCCGGCATTTCCCGCTGACGCCCGAAGTGCAGATCTTCCCGGACGACAAGGGCACGCACTTCATCCTCGAGATCGTCGCCGGTGACCGCCCGGGGCTGCTCGCGCGCATCGCCTACGCGCTCGCCCAGGCCGACATCGACGTCGTCAGCGCGAGGATCAACACGCTGGGCGAGCGCGCCGAGGACGTGTTCCTGATCAGCGGTGCGAAGCTGCACGACGAGCAGGCACTGCTGCGCCTCGAGACGGCGCTCTACGAGCAGTTGCGCGTCTGAGTTTCCCCGTCCGCGCGGCGGGCGGCGCGTAGTCGCGCATCGGCGCGGGCGGCGGGCGGGGTGGGTTACCGCGTTCGAAGGCCGCGAACGGTTGCCTACGGGTCCCGGCGCGACTGCGCTCGAGGACTGCGTGGCCATCGGCTATGGTCGGGCTCGCTTGCCACGCCACCCGTGACGGCAACCGCGGCCGCTCGCGCGGGAACCCGCCCCGCCCGCCGCCCGCGCCGATGCCAGCACGGCACGCAGCAGCCGCGCGTCCGTACGATGCGCGAGCGTGGTGAGGCCAGGTGCCGGGGCGCCTGTGATGCAGTCGTCGCATGGCGGGTGGCTCGTGCGCGGCGACTCGTGTGTTGAGTCGCCGCCGCGAGCCGGGACCCGCGCGACGACGCGGGTGCATCACCGAAGCCCTGGCGCCCGGCCTCACCAGGCTCGCGGCGATGCGGCCGCGGCGATGGCTTACTCGTCCGGGACGTCAGTGCCCGGAAACAGCACGTCGGTGAACCCGAAGCGCGAGAAGTCGCGCACGCGCATCGGATAGAGGATGCCGTCGAGGTGGTCGCACTCGTGCTGGACCACCCGCGCGTGGAATCCCTCGGCCTCGCGGTCGATCACGCGGCCCCGGGGGTCGAGCCCGCGATAATGGATGCGCGCGTGGCGCGGGACGACACCGCGCAGCCCCGGGACCGACAGGCAGCCTTCCCAACCCTCTTCCATCGCATCGGACAGCGGAGTGATCGTCGGGTTGATGATCTCGGTGTACGGCACGGGATCGACGTCCGGATAGCGCGGATTGCGCTCGACGCCGAAGATGACCACGCGCAGGTCCACGCCGATCTGCGGCGCCGCGAGTCCCGCGCCGTCCTGGGCACGCATGGTATCGAGCATGTCGGCGAGCAATGCCACGATCTCCGGCGAGTCGAAGCGCTCGACCTCGCGCGAGCGCGCCAGAAGTCGCGGGTCGCCCATCCGCAATACGTCGCGGATCATCGACCATTCCCCCGCTCGGCACCCGCAACGGGATCGGCAGCCGCGTCGCGTCCCGTTCCGGACGGATGCGTCGGAATGCGCACGATCACGTGCTCGAGCAGCGTGCGAACCTTGTCCATCGCAGTCTCGAGGACGCGCGCTATGCCCTCGAGCGAGACCTGGGTCGTGCTGTCGCCTCGGCCCGCCGCGTGGTTGACGACGACGCAGACCGACGCGTAATCGAGGCCCAGCTCGCGCGCGAGGCCCGCCTCGGGCATCCCGGTCATGCCGACCATGGTCGCGCCATCGCGGTCCATCCGGTCGATCTCGGCGGCAGTCTCGAGCCGCGGCCCGGATACGGCTCCGTAGACACCGCCGTCGGTCAATGGAATGCCCGAGTCGGCTGCCGCGCCAAGGCACATCCCGCGCAGTTCGTCCGAATACGGGCGCGTGAAGTCGGCGTGCACGACCTGTGCGCCATTGCCGTCGAAGAACGTCTGCGTGCGCCCCCAGGTATAGTCGATCAGCTGATGGGGGAGGACCAGGTCGCCAGGCCCCGCGCCGCGGATCGCCCCGACCGACGCGACAGCGAGGATCGCGCGGGCCCCCTGCTGCCTGAGTGCCCAGAGGTTCGCCCGGTAATTGACGCGGTGCGGGGGAATCGTGTGGCCGTGGCCGTGGCGCGCGAGGAAGATTGCGCGCCTGCCGGCGAGCTCGCCGACGACGAGCGCCGCCGACGGCTCTCCGTAGGGTGTGCGGATCACCTCTCGATGCGCGACGGCCAATGTCGACAGCCGGGTCAGGCCGGTACCGCCTATGATGGCGAGCATGGAACTTGCTTGAGCGATGGATCGGGTTGACTGAAGCGTACAGGACGGCTCGACTGCCCCCGACCTGCGGGCGATCGCGGCTCCGGACGCCGGGGGCCGCGCACGACGGGCTGGCGAGCCGCGGCGTCTCATGACATCATCATAGGCGCTGCGGCTGCGGCGCTGCAGTGCGAAGCGCCATTCTAGCCCGGAAAGGATGCGATGTACCTCGACCGACTCTTCAAACTGATGGCCGACAAGCAGGCGTCGGACCTCTACATATCGTGTGGAGCGCCGATCAACCTGAAGGTCAACGGGGTCGTCATGCCGGTGTCGACGCAGAAGATGGACGTCGAGACCGTGCGCAGGATCGCCTACGACCTGATGACCAAGGAGCAAGCGCGCGAGTTCGAGAACGAGCGCGAGATGAATCTCTCGCATCTCGACAAGGCTGTCGGCAACTTCCGGATCAACATCTTCCGCCAGCGCGGCTCGATCTCGCTGGTGATCCGCTACGTCCGCAGCCACGTGCCGCCGTTCGAAGCGCTGAAGCTGCCCCCGGTCCTCCTCGACCTCGTGATGGCGAAACGCGGACTGGTGCTCGTGGCCGGCGCCACGGGCTCGGGCAAGTCGACGACGCTGGCGGCGATGATCGACCATCGCAACAGCAACAGTACCGGCCACATCCTGACGATCGAGGATCCGATCGAGTACCTGTTCGCCCACCGGCAGAGCCTCGTCAACCAGCGCGAGATCGGCGTCGACACCCACAACTACCAGATGGCGCTGCAGAACGCGCTGCGCGAGGCGCCCGACCTGATCATGATCGGCGAGATCCGGGACAAGGAGACGATGCAGTCGGCGCTGCTGCATACGCTGACCGGGCACCTCTGCCTGTCGACGATCCACGCCAACAACAGCTACCATGCGCTGTCGCGGATCATCAACATGTTCCCCTACGATGCGCGCTCCGCCGTGCTGTCCGACCTGTCGATCGGCCTGCGCGCGATCGTCTCGCAGCGACTGGTGCGCAACGCCGAGGGAGCGCAGCAGCCTGCAGTCGAGATCCTGCTCAACACCTCGCTGATTGCCGACCTGATCAAGAGCGGCGAGTTCACGCAGATCAAGGAAGCGATGGAGCAGTCGCTCTATCCCGGCTCGCAGACGTTCGAGCAGGCGCTGTGCAAGCTGTACCTCGACCAGCGCATCAGCTACGACGAGGCGATGGTCGCTTCCGACTCGCCGACCAACCTCGCGTGGCTGATCAACCAGAACACAAGCGTGGCCAGTGTCGATACGGGCGAGCAGACGTCCGCGACCGCCGCCGACGCCGGGCGCTACGGTACAGACTTCGCCGGCATGACGATCAGCCCGGAGTTGCTCGAGCGCTCCAACTAGGACCGTCACCCGCGCCCGGTCCGCGCGGGGTGCCGGCGGCGCGGCACCCCCGCGCCATCCCGCCGCCGCGGGCTCGGCGTCATTTGCTACCATCCACGCATGGATATTGTCGCGACGCCTGCACTCGCGCTGGCCTGCGAACTGATCGCGCACCGCTCGACCACGCCCGACGACGCGGGCTGCCAGGCACTTATTGCGGGGCGCCTCGCCCCGCTCGGATTCCGGTGCGAGACCTGCGTCGACAACGGCGTGACCAATCTGTGGGCGCGCCTCGGCGACGCGAAGCCCCTGGTATGCCTGGCCGGGCATACCGATGTCGTTCCCACCGGTCCGCTGACAGGCTGGACCAGCGATCCGTTCACGCCGGTGCTGCGCGACGGCTACCTTTACGGCCGTGGCGCCGCCGACATGAAAGGGTCGCTCGCGGCGTTCGTCGTCGCAGTCGAGGGATTCCTCGCTGAATGCCCGCGGCCGGTGGGCTCGATCGCGTTGCTGATCACCTCCGACGAGGAAGGACCTTCGGTCGACGGCACCATCCGCGTCGTCGAGCGTCTGGCGAAGGCCGGCACCACGATCGACTGCTGCATCGTCGGCGAACCGTCGTCGGAGGCACGCCTCGGCGACACGATCAAGAACGGCCGCCGCGGTACG
>DAHUXO010000029.1 GCA_027307095.1 Betaproteobacteria bacterium
CGCCGCGGCGCGCGAGACGGGTGTTGCGGACCGCGACAATCCGTCGCTCAAGGTGATCGCCGACCACATCCGCGCCTGCGCTTTCCTGGTCGTAGACGGTGTCATCCCCGGCAACGAGGGCCGCGGCTACGTGCTGCGGCGGATCATCCGGCGCGCCATACGCCACGGCTACCAGCTCGGCCAGAAGCGGCCGTTCTTCCATCGCCTGGTCGAGGACCTCGACCGCCAGATGGGCGAGGCGTATCCGGAGCTGACGCGCGACAAGGCGCGCGTCGCGCAGGTGCTGAAGACCGAGGAGGAGCGCTTCGGCGAGACGCTCGAGCACGGGATGAAGATGCTCGACCAGGCGCTCACCGGCGGCATCGAGGTGCTCGACGGTGAGACTGCGTTCGCGCTCTACGATACCTACGGATTTCCGCTGGACCTCACCGCCGACGTCTGCCGCGAGCGCGGCGTCGGCGTCGACGAGACCGGTTTCGATCGCGCGATGGATGCGCAGCGCGAGCGCGCCCGCGCGGCTTCCCAGTTCAAGTCGGGCGAGACGCTCGCCTACGACGGTCCGAAGACGCGCTTCCGGGGCTACGAGACGCTGTCCGACGAGGGTCGCGTCGTCGCGCTCTACCGCGAGGGCGTGCGCGTCGACGCCCTGGCGGCCGGTGAGCACGGCGTCGTCGTGCTCGATCGCACGCCTTTCTATGCCGAATCCGGCGGGCAGGTCGGCGACCGCGGCGAGCTGTCCAAGGGCGGGACCTGCCTCACGCTGTTCGCGGTGGCCGACACGCAGAAGGTCCAGGCCGATGTCTTCGGTCACGTCGGCGAGGTGAAGACCGGTGAGTTGCGCACGGGCGACACCGTCGCGGCGAACGTCGATCACGAAGCGCGCGGACGCACGATGCGCAACCATTCGGCGACGCACCTGATGCACAAGGCCCTGCGCGAGGTCCTCGGCGCGCACGTCCAGCAGAAAGGCTCGCTGGTCGATGCCGACAAGACGCGCTTCGACTTCGCCCACAACGCGCCGATGACCGACGACGAGCTGCGGCGCGTCGAGGTGCTGGTCAACGCCGAGATCCTCGACAACGCCGCGACGTCGGCCCGGACGATGCCGATTGCGGACGCGCAGAAGGTCGGCGCGATGATGCTGTTCGGGGAGAAATACGGCGACGAGGTGCGGGTGCTCGACATCGGGAGCTCGCGCGAGCTCTGCGGCGGCACGCATGTCGCGCGCACCGGCGACATCGGATTGTTCAAGATCCTCGGCGAGTCGGGCGTGGCGGCGGGCATACGCCGCGTCGAGGCGGTCACCGGCAAGGGCGCGCTGGCGCATGTCCAGAAGCAGGAGGCGCAGCTGTTCGCGGCGGCGCAGGCTCTGAAAGCCCCTGTCACGGAGATCGAGACGCGGATCGCCCAGTTGCAGGAGGCCGCGCGCGTGGCCGAGCGCGAGCTGGCACGGCTCAAGGCGAAGGCGGCCGCGAGCGCGGGCGACGACCTCGCCGGGACCGCGGTCGACGTCAAGGGCGCGAAGGTGGTGGCCGCGACGATCGAAGGCGGCGATGCGAAGGCGCTGCGCGAAACCGTCGACAAGCTGAAGGACAAGCTGAAGAGCGCCGCGATCGTCCTCGCGAGCGCGGCCGATGGCAAGGTGACGCTGATCGCGGGCGTCACCGCCGACCTCACGTCCAGGGTGAAGGCGGGCGAGCTCGTCAATCACGTCGCGCAACAGGTCGGCGGCAAGGGCGGCGGGCGCCCCGACATGGCGCAGGCAGGCGGCACCGACTCCGCAGCGCTGCCGCAGGCCCTGAAATCGGTTCTCGACTGGGTTGGCGAGCGGCTGTGACGGACGCCCCGGCGGCCATGGCACCGCAGTTCGCGAGCGACAACAACGCCGGCATCTGCCCCGAGGCGTGGCGGGCGCTCGAAGCCGCGAACAAAGGGCACGCCTCGGGCTACGGCGCCGACGACTGGACGCGGGCGGCCGGCGACGAGATCCGCGCCGTCTTCGAGACCGACTGCGTCGTCCATTTCGTGTTCAACGGGACGGCGGCGAATTCGCTCGCGCTGGCGTCGATCTGCCGCAGCACCGACGCGATCGTCTGCCACGCGATGGCGCACATCAACGTCGACGAATGCGGCGCGCCCGGGTTCATGAGCGGCGGCGCGACGCTGTTGACCGTCGACCCGCCCGACGCGAAGCTGACGCCGGACGCGGTCACCGGCGCGGCAGTGACACCGCACGACGAGCATTCGTCGCGCCCGAGGGCGCTGTCGCTGACGCAGGCGACCGAGCTCGGCACCATCTACACCCCGGCGGAGATCGCGGCGCTGTGCGACGCGGCCCACGCGCGGCGCATGCGCGTGCAGATGGACGGTGCGCGCTTCGCCAATGCGGTTGCGTCTCTGGGCTGCGCGCCCGCCGACATCAGCTGGCGCGCAGGCGTCGACGTGCTGTGCCTGGGCGGCACCAAGAACGGCTTGCCCGGCTGCGAGGCGATCCTGTTCTTCGATCGCGAGCTCGCCGACGAATTCGCGCGTCGCCGCAAGCAGGCCGGGCAGCTCGCCTCCAAGATGCGCTTCCTCGCGGCGCCCTGGCTCGGGGTGATGGAGGGTGGTGCGTGGCTCAAGCACGCCGCGCACGCCAATTCGATGGCGCGTCGGCTCGCCGGCGCACTGGAGGCGTTCCCGCAGGCGCGCCTTCTCGCGCCGGTGCAGGCGAACGGGGTGTTCGTCGACCTGCCGAAGGTCGCGATCGACGCGCTGTACGCCAAAGGCTGGCATTTCTACCCGTTCGTCGGCGAGACCGGCGTGCGCCTGATGTGCGCGTGGGATACGCCGACAGCGGCAGTGGACCGGTTCGTCGCCGACCTCGCCGCAGCCCTGGCCATGCCCGGGCGCAACACAGCGGCCTGAGCGGCCGGTCGCGCCCGGGCAGCGCACTGCGCCTGGGTCCCGCGCGTCCCCAAGACCCCCGCCGTCCCGCCCTGCGCCTGCCGGGCGCCTCGCGCATCGGCCGGAAGGACGATCGCATCGGCATCGCATCGTCGCAGATGATGGCTGCATCCAACCCGCGGGCGTCCCTGCATGTCATTCCCGGTCGGCACGGTCCTCGCGGGATTCGCGACCGGCGCGACCTCGCTGCAGGCGTGCGCGCAGCTGCCGCCGGCGCCCTGGGCGCTGGCGTTGGTCGCATCATGCGCGACAGCGGCCGCAGGCGCCTGTGCAGTGCACGTCGCTGCCGGGGCACGCGCCGCGTCCACGACGCGGGCTGTTGCAACGACGCCGCGCGCGACGGTGACGTTCGCAGAAACGCTGGCGCTCGCGCTTGCCTTCGCTGCGTCCGCGTCGCTCGGCTTCTGCTACGCCGCCGGGCGCGCCGATCTCCGTCTCGCCGACGCGATGCCCACTGCGTGGGAGGACCGCGACATACGCGTCACCGGCGTCGTCGACGGCCTGCCTCACCAGGGGGACAACGGCGCGCGATTCGCCTTCGCGATCGAACGCGTACTGACACCCGGCGCCACGGTCCCGCGGCGGGTGTCGCTCGCATGGTTCGCGCAGCGGGCGAGCGGCGACGCGTCGTCCGCGCCGCGGCCCATCGTGCATGCAGGCGAGCGCTGGACCCTGATGCTGCGCCTCAAGCGTCCGCACGGCAACGTCAATCCGCATGGATTCGACCTCGAGGCGTGGCTTCTCGAGCACAACCTCCGCGCGACTGGCTACGTGCGCGACGATCCGCGCAATGCGCGCGTCGGCGACTTCGCCGGCCGCCCGGGCGACCACGTCGAGCGCGCGCGGGAGAGGATCCGCGACCGGATCGCGGCGGTGCTCGGCGATGCACCCTATCGCGGTGTCCTCGTGGCGCTTGCAATCGGCGACCAGCGCGCAATTCCCGAGGCGCAGTGGAGCGTGTTCAATCGCACCGGCATCACGCACCTGGTCTCGATCTCCGGCCTGCACGTCACCGTGTTCGCGACGCTGGCCGGTGCCTGTGTGCTCCGGCTGGCGCGCCGCAGCACCGCGCTGACCTCGCGCATTCCCGCGCGCAAGCTCGCGACCCTCGTCGGCGCCGCCGTGGCCTGCGGCTATGTGCTCCTCGCCGGCGCCGAAGTGCCGGCGGTGCGCACCCTGTTGATGCTGATGGTCGCGGCCGCGGGGTTGTGGCTCGGGCGGCCCGGCACCGCGGCGCTGGTATGGCTGTGGTCGCTCTGTGCGGTCCTGGCGTGGGACCCGTGGGCAGGATTGTCTCCCGGGTTCTGGTTGTCGTTCGGCGCGGTCGGGTTGCTGCTCCATGCCGGCGCCGGACGACTGAAGAACCCGCCGGCACGGGGCGTGCGTGCGCGCTTCGGCCGGACGATGCAAGAATCCGCCCGCGCGCAGTGGGTGGTCACGCTGGGGCTGGTGCCGGGAACGCTCGCGCTCTTCCAGCAGGTGTCGATCGCATCCGCGCTGGCGAATGCCATCGCAATCCCGATGGTGACGCTCGGCGTCGTTCCACTCGCGCTCGCCGGCATCGTCGCACCCTTCGGCCTGCCGTGGCGCCTCGCGCATGGCATGCTCGCGGTGCTTATCGGCTACCTCGAATGGCTCGCCGCCCTTCCCGCCGCCGTGTGGACGTCGCACGCGCCGCCGGAGTGGACCGTCGCCGTCGCGATCGCGGGAGTGCTGTGGCTGTTCGCTCCCCGCGGCGTGCCGGGTCGCCCGCTGGGCATGCTTTGCGCGCTGCCGATGCTGCTGTCCCCACCGCCCGGCGTGCCGGTGGGCGGCGTTCGCGTCGTCGTCCTCGACGTGGGGCAGGGACTCGCGGCGCTCGTCTCGACCGCGCATCACGCACTGCTCTACGACGCCGGGCCGAGGTTCACCGACAGCGTCGATGCGGGGGGACGCATCATCGCACCGTTCCTGCGTGCCTCCGGCGTCGCGAGGCTCGACACGCTGGTCGTCAGTCATGCGGACACCGACCACTCCGGCGGCGCGCTGTCCGTCCTCGGCGCGGTCCCTGTCGCAAGGCTCCTGTCCTCGCTGCCCGCCGACCACCCGATCGTCGTGGCCGTGACGGGCCGAGCCGCGGGCGGCGCGACGGATGCGGTGCGCTGCAATGCCGGCGATCGATGGGAATGGGACGGCGTGGCGTTCGAGATCCTGCATCCGGACCGTTCGGCCTACTCCGACGCGGCGCGCAAGAGCAACGACTACTCGTGCGTGCTGCGCGTCGTATCGCGTGCCGGGAGCGTGCTGCTGACCGGCGACATCGAGGCCGCGTCGGAGCTCGAATTGCTCGCCCGGAATGCGCCCGGGCTGCGCGCAGACGTCCTGGTCGTACCGCATCACGGCTCGCGCACGTCGTCGACGCCGGCGTTCATCGGCGCGGTGTCGCCCCGGGCCGCGGTCATCGCCGCAGGCTATCGCAATCGCTTCGGACACCCGCGCGACGAGATCCTCGCGCGCTACGTCCGCGCCGGCGCCGCAGGTCCGCGCACCGATCTGCAGGGTGCGATCACCGTCGTTCTGACGCCCGGAAATCCGATGGCGACGATTGCCGAGCGCGAACGCAGGCGGCGGTACTGGTACGACATTCCGCGGCGCTGACGCGCCTTGGCGCGTGCCGCCGCGCGGCGCATTCAGCCGACGTAGCGCCCGAGCCGCACTGCCGTCTCGCCCCGTCGCGGGCGTCGCGTCGGCATGATCATCAGGCAGTCGTCGTAGGGCGACCGGATCTCCCGCTCGCCGTCCCGCGCGAGCAGCGTTCCGCCGTCGGCGACGGTCATCATGCCGTTCATGGGGAGCGCGAAGGCGAAATCGGGGCTGCCGATGGTCACGACGTCGGTGATCTCGATCGTCCGTTGCGCCGGCAGCCCGGCGGCGTCCAGATGGGCGTCGAGGAACGCGGGCGCGGCCATGCCGAAATGCCGGAGGAAGCGAAGCGTCGCCTGCCTGGCGACGAACGGGGCCGCCTGCTCCCAATGCTGGCCGCATTCGACCAGCAGCGCGCTGCGCGGATCTGCGGGGTCGTCGAAATGCGCGTAGTCGCGCAGCCTGCGTCCCGATCGATGACCGGCGTCGATGATGACGTACTCGGGAATCCCGACGCCCCGCGCAAGCTCGAGGCCCTTGCGCAGACGCCCTGCGAGCGCGAGCGCTGGGCAGGGGTCGGTCATCGAGTGCAGGTCGAGCAGGAAATCGGTCGTGTCGTAGACGCCACGCAATTCACGAGCTCGCGCGAGCTCGCGCGTCCGGCGCGGTCCGTCGAGCACCGGCGGGTCCCAGAGGCGGTTGAAATCCTCGTCGAGGCAGCGCGAAGCGAACGGGTCGCGTCGATCGAAAGTCTCGTAGGCGGCCGCATTGGCGAACACGAGCGTCAGCGTCCCGCGCGTCGGGCGGAATCGTTCCGCGAGCAGCCAGTCGAGCGTGATCGCGCCGCAGACCTCGTTGCCGTGCGTCAGCGCCTGGATCGTGACCCGCGGGCCGGCTCGCTCGCCCGCGTAGCGCCAGACGTAGGGCGCCCCCGAATTGCCCTCGGACCAGCGCGAGATGTCCGGAAGCGGGACGTCGATCGCGGCCGCCGGGCCGGGCCCATTCATGGTCGCGTCGCTGGCTCCGGCCGACGCCGCATCAGCTCGCGCAGACGCGATCGACGAGACGCAGCATGAAGGCCTCGCAGCGCGCCAGCTGGTCGAGGCTGATCCACTCGTCGGGCTGGTGCGCCTGCGCGATGTGGCCGGGGCCGCAGAGCACGGTGGGAATGTTCGCGCCGTGGAACAGCGACGCCTCGCTGCCGAACGACACCTTGGCGCAATCCGATTTGCCGTTGCAATGCCGGCCGAGCACCGCGATCGCGCTGTCGGCACCGGCATCGAATCCCGCGGCGGACGTCACCCGATCGAACTCGATGTAGGTGGCGGGATCGACCGCATGCATCGCCGGCAACAGCGTGTCGGCATGCCGGCGCAGTTCGGCCTGGAAATCCTTCGGGTCGTCGAGCGGCAGGTTGCGCATCTCGAAATCGAACGAGCAATCGCGCGGCACGATGTTGAGCGCCGTGCCGCCGTGGATCGTGCCGACGTGCACGGTCGTGTACGGCACGTCGTAGGCATCGTCGCGGTGGCCGCGGTCGCGGAAGCGCCTTGCCTGCTCGGTGATCCAGGCGACGATCTCGCAGGCGATCTCGACCGCGTTGACGCCCTTGGGCGTCAGAGACGAATGCGCCTCATGCCCGCGGACCCTGCAGCGCCAGGTCGTCCTGCCCTTGTGCGCGACGACGAGCTGCATGCCAGTCGGTTCACCGACGATGCAACCCGCCGGCTTCCAGCCTTTCGCGACGACATCGGCAATCAAGCGGCGCACGCCGATGCAGCCGACCTCCTCGTCGTAGGACAACGCGAAATGCAGCGGCCGGGCGAGCCCGCGACGCTGGAATTCAGGCACGAACGCGAGGGCGATCGCCGTGAAGCTCTTCATGTCGGCGACGCCTCGACCGTAGAGCCGGTCGCCCTTCAGCGTAGCGACGAACGGATCGGTCGTCCACGGCTGGCCGTCGACAGGCACGACGTCGGTGTGGCCGGACAGGACGATGCCGTCGTGCGTCGCGTTGCCGTCGCTGGCGGCGAGGGTGCCGAACAGGTTGGCCTTGGTCCTCTCGTCGTTCCAGGTCATCGTCGTCGTCGCACCGTGACCTTCGAGGAACGCGCGGACCCATTCGATCAACGCAAGGTTCGAGTCACGGCTCACCGTCGCGTATCCGACGAGACGGCGGATCATCTCGAATCCGCGGATGTCTTGCGGATCGATCGCCGACGGGGGTGATGCATCGAGAAGCTCGGCAGGCGCGTTCATGATCAAGTTCCGTTGCGCATCGAGCGTCAGGATAGCACCGACCTCCCCGAAGCACGACGGCGGCAGGTTGGCCCCCGACGATCCGTCGGCGGGCCGCGTCGTGCTCCCGCGGGCGTCCCGCCTCGCGGCGCCCCGTGGGCGCCACGCCCGTGTGCCCCGCGATGGCCCCCGGCGCGCGCCATCGGTTCGATCGCGGTCGCGGCGGTCGTCGCGGCGCCGCAAGGTGTCGGGCATGCGCTATCCTTGCCCGATGCCGCGATGCCCGCTCCGACGCTCCAGCCAGAAGGCGATCGACCCTTGAACGCTCCCGAGATCCCCGATCGGGCATTCTCGGCAGCGGAGCTCGCGCGCAGGCTCGTCGGGCGGTTGTTCATCTATGCGCTGTTCCCGGTTATGCTCTCGCAGGCGTTCGCATTGCGACGTCATGCACTGAACTTCGTGCCGCCGGTCGGTCCCCAGGAGGGCAAGATCGGGCGCGGGGACCCCCTGCATTTTCTGGCCATCGGTGATTCGATCATCGCCGGCGTGGGCGCGCGCCGCATCGAGCAGTCGACGGTGGCGCATGTTGCCCGCTTCATGTCGGGGCGGTTGTCGCGCGAGATCAACTGGCGTGCGGCGGGGAAGATCGGGGCGAGCACGCGGGGCGTGCGCGTAGACGTCGTTCCCGGGCTGCCGCCGCGGGCGTTCGACGCGATCCTGGTGTCGGTGGGCGTCAACGACGTCCTGAAGCTCGAGCGCAGCGCCCGCTATCGCCGGCAGCTGCTCAAGCTGCTGCACGAACTGCGCAGGCATTCGCCCGAGGCCGTCATTGCCTGCCTGGGCCTGCCGCCGCTCGACGAGTTTCCGAAGCTGCGGCGGCCGCTGCGCTGGATCGTGGGGATGCGCGTGCGACGTTTCGACCAGGTCGCCCGCGAAGCGCTCGAGCGCGTACCCGATGTCCTGCACATCCCGGTCAGGTTTACTCCAAAGGAGGAGATGTTCAGCGACGACGGGCTGCACCCATCGGAAGCGAGCCAGCGCAGACTGGCGAAGATCGTCGCCGGGGTGATGACGCCCCGGCTCGATGGCGCGAAGCGGAGCGCTCCCGGCCGCAGACCCTGAAGCCCGGTGCGATCGCGCTGACGCTGCTGCTCGACGCGCTGAGTGCGCTCGCGCGGCTGACCATGGACATCTGCCTCGCGTCGATGCCGTCGATGGCCGTCGGGCTGACGTTCGACGGCACCGCGCCACCCGGAGCCCGGGTCGGCGGGGGAGGGTGGTCAGGACCCGGTGAGGAGGCGCTCGATGGACGAGACGACCGGGGTCGCGGGCTCGATGCCCAGGCGCTTGACCAGCGCCTTGGCAAGGTCGGGGAGCAGGTCGTGGAGGTCCCGCACGTTGGCGGTCTTCTGCAGGCGCATCATCAGGCCGTAGCCTCGGAAGCCGAGGTGCGCGTTGATCGCGTCGCTCATCATCTGCTGGGCCTGCAGGTAGCGCTCCACTTCGTCCTGGGAGCGCTGCGGAGCCGCGCGGGGAAGGTCCGGGGAGATCGACACCGACGGTGCCGAAAAGCGCTTGGCGATCAATCCCCCGCGCTCCAGAGCGGTCATCGCACGCTCGTCGAGCTTGATCGCGCGCGCCTTCGCCAGCACCTGCGCAACGGTGCAATTG
The DNA here is from genome assembly GCA_027307095.1 of Betaproteobacteria bacterium. Taxonomy (GTDB): domain Bacteria; phylum Pseudomonadota; class Gammaproteobacteria; order Burkholderiales; family Casimicrobiaceae; genus VBCG01. The sequence goes on from DAHUXO010000029.1 coordinate 9,478, forward strand.
CCGTCGATGAGGATGAGCAGGCTGCGCAGTGTCAACGGGAGGTTGAGCGTGCGCTCCTTGAGTTCCCGCAGGCCGAGCTCGGTCTTCGCATAGATTTCGGAAGGATCCATCGGCACTGCTTCGACGTAGCTTGCATCCACCATGGGCCAACGTTCAGCAATTATAGTGCCAGGCATTTGCACGTAGTGAACAACCGATGCGCTACAGCGTCGCCGTCGCCACGTGCGAGAATTCGCGGCCGATGCACGGTGGTGGAACTCGCGGCATCGCGCCAACTTCACCCGGGGCCTCGTCATGCTTGCGACCTTCGATCGGCGGCTCTGCGCCGCGAACCGGTGGTGCGTCATCGTCATGCTCGCGGCGATGGCGTCGATGGTGTTCACCAATGTCGCGCTGCGTTTTTTCACGGATCGGTCGATCCTTTGGGTCGAGGAGGCGTCGCGCTACACGATGATCTGGCTCACCTTCATCGGCGCCGGGCTGGTGCTGCGCTACGGCGGGCACATCGGGATCGACACGCTGCAGCAGCGAGTGCCGCGGCATGCGGTGGCCATACGCGCGGCAATCTTTCTCGTGCTGCTCGGATTCTTCGGCACGATGACGGTCGTCGGCCTGCGCTACGCGATCCTGACCTGGGCGCAGACGACGCCGGTGATGGAGATCCCGGTCGGTGCCGTGTACCTCGCGATGCCGATCGGGTTCGCGCTGATGATCGTTCACCTGCTGCTGATGGCAGCCCGCTACCTGCGTCGCGGCGAGTTCCTCGCGGGCGGCGAATTCGACGCCGACGCGGCACGGCTCTAGGCGCGGGGCAGCGATGGTCGGCGTGCTCTTCCTCGTCGCGCTCGCGCTGCTGGCACTGGGGGTCCCCGTCGCCTTTGCGCTCGGAGGCGCGACGCTAGCTGCGCTTCTGGAGGGGCAGCTTCCGCTGGTGGCACTGCCCAAGTACCTGTTCTCCGGCATCGACCTGTTCGCACTCGAGGCCGTCCCTTTCTTCATCCTGACCGCCGAGCTGATGACCGGCGGCGCGCTCTCCGACGTGCTGCTGCGCTTCGCATCCCAGTTCGTCGGACGGTTCCGCGGCGGCCTGGGTCACACGAACATCCTGGCGCTGACGTTCTTTTCCGGGATCTCGGGGTCGGCGCTCGCCGACGCCGCAGGTCCGGGCGCGATCATGATCCGCATGATGCGCAAGGACGGATACGATCCAGGCTATGCCGCTGCGCTCACGGCAGCGACGTCGATCCTGGGGCCGATCATTCCTCCGTCGATCAGCGTCATCATCTATGCGCTCGCCTATCCGCAGGTGAACCTCGTGGGCCTGCTGATCGCCGGCGTGGTCCCGGGGGTCGTGATCGCGCTCGCGATGGCCGCGATCAATCACCTGACGTCGGTGCGCCGCGACTACCGCGGCCTGGTCCAGCGGCTGGTCATCGCCGACTACCTGCGCAATACCTGGCGGGCGATCCCCGCGCTGATCCTGCCGGTGCTGATCCTGGGCGGCATCGCGTCCGGCGCGTTCACGCCGACCGAGGCGTCCGTCGTCGCGGTGTTCTACGCGTTGTTCGCCGGAAAGGTCGTCTACCGGACCCTCGAGTGGAGGATGCTGCCCGGCATCCTCGCGCGCTCGGCGCTGATGACGGCGTCGGTGCTGATCATCGTCGGAGTTTCGGCGGCTTTCGCGTGGGTGCTGACGGTATCGCGCGTCCCGCAGAACATGACCGACTGGATCGTCGGAATGAATTTGCCGCCGCTCGGCTTTCTGTTCGCGGTCAACGTGCTGTTGCTCGCTTTCGGCATCTTCATCGAGCCGCTGCCGGGGATCGTCGTCCTGGTGCCGATCCTCGCACCGATCGCGCATGCGCTGCACATCGACGACCTGCAGTTCGGCGTCATCGTTATCGTCAACCTGACGATGGGCATGATCACGCCGCCGGTGGGCGGCCTCCTGTTCGTGACATCGATCGTCGCCAAGGTTCCGCTGGCGCGGCTCGTGCGCGAGCTGTGGCCGTTCCTGTGGGCGCAGATCGCCGTGCTGGCGCTGCTGACCCTCGTCCCGGGATTGTGCTCGTGGCTGCCCGCGGTGCTCGGCTACCGCTGAGCTCCGGCGTCCGCGCCCGGCAGGCCGCAGCGCCTGCTATCCGGCGTCGAATCGCGGCGCCCCGAAGCCGGCATGCTGCGCACTTCGAGCGGGCAGACGTACTCCCCCTGCCGCCCTTGCCCGACGTCGCGATCTCGATCGTCGATGGGACGTCGATCGTGGATCGAACATCGCCGATCGCCGATCGTCGGCGCGACCGGCACGAAGTTACCTGTAGTTGCGGATGCGGTCGATGTTCGCCTGCCCGAACTTTCTGCCCAAATCGGCGAACGTTGGCGCCAGCGCTGCCTGGAACGCCGCCTTGTCGATGTGCTCGATCACCTGCATGCCATGGGCGCGCAGTTCGGCGACGGCGTTCTTCTCGTCCTGGTCGATGCGCGCGCGATTGGCCTTGACCGCTTCCCTGGCAGCGGCGAGGAACACCTGCTTGTCAGCCGGGGACAGCTCGTCCCACTTGGCCTTGCTCATCAGGATCAGTGCGGGCGAGTAGACGTGTCCGGTCAGCGTCAGGTACTTCTGGACCTGGTAGAGCTTTGCCGACAGGATGACCGACAGCGGATTCTCCTGCCCGTCGACGGTCCCCTGCTGCAGCGCGGTGAACACCTCGGTGAAGGCCATCGGGGTCGGCAGTATGCCCAGCGCGCGGTAGGCCTCGATGTGGATGGGGTTCTCCATCGTCCGCATCTTCAGGCCCTTGAGATCCGCGGGGGTCCGGACCGGATGCTTGTTGTTGGTCATGTTGCGGAATCCGTTCTCACCCCACGCCAGCGCCTCGATGCCCTTGGGCTCGAACTTCTTCAGCATGTCCTGTCCGATCGAGCCGTCGAGAACGGCGCGCGCCTGCACGTAATCGCGAAACAGGAACGGGATGTCGAAGATCGCGACCTCCGGCACGAAATTGGGCACCGGGCCGGTCGACGTCATCGTCAGGTCGAGCGTGCCGAGCTGCAGCCCCTCGATCGACCCGCGCTCGTCGCCGAGCGCAGCGGAATATGAATTCTGGATCCGGTAGCGACCGCCCGTGCGCGACTCGACTTCCCTTGCAAACCTGTCGACGGCCACCCCGTAGCTCGAATCCTTGGCGAGCGACGTGTTCATCCTGAGCACGGTCTGCGCCGAGGCGGAAAGCGCGGCCAGTGCCGCGCATGCGAGTGCGGCCGCGGGCAGGAGTCGGAATCGACGCATGGCGAGGTCTCCGTGGGATGTCGGCGCCGTTCCGGGCGTGACCGGCGGCCGATTCTAGCAGGGGCCGATGAGGGCCCGACGTTTGTGAAATAATCGGCGCGCAGATCGAAAATCGCGCTGCTGCCACCCGGGCGAACCGATGCTGGACCCCTCGTTCACCGCCTCACTTGCCGCCTTGCTCCCCGCGTCGTCGCTGCTGACGGCAACGGAGGACACGCGCCCCTACGAATGCGACGGATTGACGCTCTATCGCGAGCTGCCGGCTGCCGTCGTGCTGCCCGAGACCGAGGACCAGGTCGTCCGCATCCTGCAGTTGTGCCACGCCGCGCGGGTCCCGGTCGTGGCGCGGGGCGCCGGCACGAGCCTGTCCGGTGGCTCGCTGCCCGTGGCCGGGGGCGTCGTGCTGTCACTCGCGAAATTCAGGCGCATCGTGGCGATCGATCCGTTGACGCGCACCGCGGTCGTCGAGCCCGGGGTGCGCAATCTCGCGATCTCGGACGCGGCGAGTGCCTACGGGCTCTTCTATGCGCCCGATCCCTCGTCGCAGATTGCCTGCTCGATCGGCGGGAATGTGGCGGAGAATGCTGGCGGCGTCCATTGCCTGAAGTACGGTCTCACCGTGCACAATGTCCGCAAGGTCAGGGCGGTGCTCGTCACCGGCGAGATCGTCGAATTCGGCGCCGATGCGCTCGATGCGCCCGGCTATGACCTCCTCGCGCTGGTCACCGGTAGCGAGGGTCTGCTCGCCGTCATCACGCGGATCACCGTCAAGCTCCTGCCCAAACCCCAGCTCGCGCAAGTCGCGCTGGCGGCGTTCAACGATGTGGAGAAGGCGGGTGCCGCCGTGGGCGCGATCATCGGCGCCGGGATCATCCCGGGCGGGCTCGAGATGATGGACCAGCCCGCCACGCGCGCCGTCGAGCAGTTCGTGCACGCCGATTACCCGCTGGACGCGGCGGCGGTGCTGCTGGTCGAGGCGGACGGCACGCCCGAGGAAGTCGCCGCCGAGATGGACGAGATCCGCGCGGTGCTGACCGCAAGCGGCGCGACGGAGATCCGCGTGTCGGAGAACGAAGACCAGCGCCTGCTCTACTGGTCGGGACGCAAGGCGGCTTTTCCTGCGGTGGGGCGGATCTCGCCCGACTACTACTGTATCGACGGCACGATCCCGCGCGGAGCGCTTCCACGCGTGCTCGCTCAGATCGAGACCTGGTCGCACCAATACGGACTGCCTTGCGCGAACGTATTCCACGCGGGGGACGGCAACCTGCATCCGCTGATCCTGTTCGACGCGAACAAGCCAGGGGACAAGGAGCGCACCGTCGAATTCGGCGATCGCATCCTCGAGCTCTGCATCGAGGTCGGCGGCACGGTGACCGGGGAGCACGGCGTCGGCATCGAGAAGATCCGCGGCATGTGCGTGCAATTCCCGCCTGCGGCACTCGAACGTTTTCTGGGCATCAAGCGCGCGTTCGACGAGCGCGGCCTGCTGAATCCCGGGAAAGGAGTGCCGACGCTCGCCCGCTGCGCCGAGTTCGGCGCCATGCACGTGCATGCGGGCGCGCTTCCGCATCCCGAGCTGCCGCGCTTCTAGGAGTGGTGATGACGAATCCAGCGAGCGACGTTCGCACCCGACCGGCCGCGGGCGACGTTGCCGCCCTGACGGCGAGGCTGCGCGCCGATTACGGCGAGCGCGTCGTCACGAGCCACGCCGTACGCGAGCAGCACGGCCACGGCGAAGGGCTTGCCGATGCGGCGCTGCCTGACGTCGTCGTGTTCCCGCACGGCAACGAGGAGGTCGCCGCGGTGGTCCGCCTGTGTGGCGCTACGCGGATCCCGGTCATCGCTTTCGGCGTCGGCACCTCGCTCGAAGGCCACGTCGCGGCGCTCTACGGCGGCGTGTGCCTCGATCTGTCGCAGATGAACCGGGTGCTCGAGGTCAACGCCGAGGATCTCGACTGCCGGGTGCAGGCCGGCGTCACGCGCGAGCAGCTCAACGCCGAGCTCAAGGGCACGGGGCTGTTCTTCCCGATCGACCCGGGCGCGAACGCGACACTCGGCGGCATGGCGTCGACCCGGGCGTCGGGCACCAACGCGGTGCGCTATGGCACGATGCGCGAGAACGTCCTCGGACTGACCGTCGTCACGGCCGACGGCCGGATCGTGCGCACCGGCAGCCGCGCGAGAAAATCGAGCGCGGGCTACGACCTGACGCGCCTCTACGTCGGTGCCGAGGGCACGCTCGGCATCATCACCGAGGTGCAGCTGCGCCTGTACGGAATCCCCGAGGCGATCTCGGCCGCCGTATGCCAGTTTCCCGACCTCAAGAGCGCCGTCGACACGGTGATCGTCGCGACGCAACTCGGCATCCCGGTGGCCCGCGTCGAGCTCCTCGACGACGTCCAGATGGACGCCTGCATCCGCTATTCGAAGCTGGAGGGCTTCGAGGCCAGGCCGACGCTGTTCTTCGAGTTCCACGGAACGGAGGCCGGGGTGCGCGAGCAGGCCGGGACGATCCAGTCGCTGGCGGCCGATCACGGGGGCAGCGCGTTCCAGTGGGCGACGGCACCCGAAGATCGCTCCAAGCTCTGGAAAGCGCGCCACAACGCGTATTACGCGGTGCTGGCGCTCGCGCCGGGCAGGCAGGCGTTCGCGACCGACGCCTGCGTCCCGATTTCGCGTCTCACCGATTGCGTGCTGGAGACCCAGGCCGACGTCGCGACGACCGGACTGGTCGCGCCGATCGTCGGCCATGTCGGCGACGGCAATTTCCATCTGGTGATCCTGTTCGATCCCGGCAGTGCCGACGAGCGCGCCAAGGCCGAGGCGCTCGCCAGGCGGGTGAGCCTGCGCGCCATCGCGATGGGCGGCACCTGCACCGGCGAGCACGGGATCGGCGTCCACAAGCTCGACGCGCTGGTCGCCGAGCACGGCGACGCCGTGGCCCTGATGCAGGCGATCAAGCGCGCGCTCGATCCGCACGACATCATGAATCCCGGCAAGACGGTTCCGATGCCGGGGCGCGGGTAGAAAGCTGCGGCCCACCGATGCGCCTCTACATCGGCAGCAAGAACTATTCGTCGTGGTCGCTTCGCGGCTGGCTCGCGGTGAAGCTGTCGGGCGAGCCTTTCGAGGAGGTGCAGGTCGAGCTTGCCGGCAGGGGACCGAACCCGGCGAACACCGCCTTCTCGCCGTCGGGGCTCGTTCCCTGCCTGCACGACGGCGACGCCGTCGCATGGGATTCGCTCGCGATCGCCGAGTATCTGGCCGAGCGCCACCCCGGCATGTGGCCCGCGGATCCGGCAGCACGGGCCTGGGCGCGCTCGATAGCCGCGGAGATGCATTCGGGCTTTTCCGCGCTGCGCAGCGAGATGGCGATGTGCATACGCGAGCGCGTCGACGTGCGCCCCTGGTCGGCGCCGCTTGCCGCCGACATCGACCGGATCACGCGGTTGTTCGGCGAGACGCGGCGCCGCTTCGGCGCCGGCGGTGCTTACCTCTGCGGGAGTTTCTCGATCGCCGATTGCTTCTACGCGCCGGTTGCCTTTCGCTTCCGGACCTATGCCGTGACACCGTCCGGCAGCGCCGGGGCCTACGTCGAGGCGCTGCTCGCGCATCCGCTGCTGCTCGAGTGGGAAGCCGCCGCACTCGCCGAAACGGCGATCATCGAGGCCGACGAGCCGCGGGTCATCTATCGCGACAAGCTCGAGCGGGGCGGAGCGGCAGCGCGTGGCTGAGGCGGCGCTCGCGGAGCTGCAGGAACGCGTGCGCGCGGCGGCCGCCGCGCGGAGGCCGCTGCGCATCCGCGGGGGCGGGACCAAGGATTTCTATGGACGAGCGCTCGCGGGCGACGTGCTCGACACGCGGGCGCTTGCGGGCATCGTCGCCTACGAGCCGACCGAGCTCGTGGTCACCGCAAGGGCGGGGACGCCGCTGGCCGAAATCGAGGACGCGCTGGCCGCGCGCGGTCAGATGCTGGCTTTCGAGCCGCCGCATCACGGCATCGGCACGACGCTGGGCGGCGTCGTCGCGGCGGGGTTCTCGGGACCGCGGCGCGCTTCCGCAGGCGCTGCGCGCGACTTCGTCCTGGGCGTGCGGATCGTCGACGGCAGCGGCGAGGCGCTCGCTTTCGGCGGGCGGGTGATCAAGAACGTCGCAGGTTTCGACGTCTCGCGCCTGATGTGCGGCGCGCTCGGCACCCTGGGGGTGCTGACCGAGGTGTCGCTGAAGTGCGTGCCGAGGCCCAAGGTCGAGACTACGCGGGTCGTCGAATGCGACGCCGGCGAGGCGATCCGCAGGGTCAATGAGTGGGGCGCGAAGCCGCTGCCGATCTCGGCGACCTGTCACCACGCCGGTCGCCTTTGGCTGCGCCTGTCGGGCGCCGCGGCCGCCGTGCAAAGCGCGGCCGGCACGATCGGCGGCAGCGAAGTCGACGGCAGCGCGCAGTGGGACGGTTTGCGCGACCAGGCGCACGATTTCTTCGCGGCAGCGTGCGAGGGACGCGCGACGCTGTGGCGGCTGTCGGTCTCGTCGACGGCGCCGTGGAGTGATTTCGGAGGCGACATGCTGGTCGAATGGGGCGGCGCGCTGCGCTGGCTTGTCCCGCGCGCCCCGGTCGACGCAGAGGCACTGCGTGCCTGGGCGCAACGGCACGGCGGACATGCGACGCTGTTCCGTGGTCCCGACAAGTCGGCGGGCGCATTCCAGCCGCTGTCGCCTGCGGTGCTGGGCCTGCACCAGCGGCTGAAGGCGGTGTTCGATCCGCAGGGCGTCCTCAACCGCGGGCGACTCTACGCCGAATTCTGATGGAGACGAACCTCGCCGCGGAGTATGCGAACACCCCCGAAGGGCGCGAAGCCGAATCGATCCTGCGTGCCTGCGTCCACTGCGGTTTCTGCACGGCGACCTGCCCGACCTACCAGTTGCTGGGCGACGAGCTCGACGGCCCGCGCGGGCGCATCTACCTGATCAAGCAGGTGCTGGAGGGTGTGGCGCCATCGGCCAAGACCCAGTTGCACCTCGATCGCTGCCTGACCTGTCGCAGCTGCGAGACGACCTGTCCTTCGGGTGTGCGCTACGGCCGGCTGGTCGACATCGGCCGCAAGATCGTCGACGACAGGGTCGGCCGCTCGCCGCTCGACGGCGCACGGCGGAGCGCGCTGCGGCGCGGCCTGTTGTCGAAGTCGCTGTTCGGCGGCGCGCTCGCCCTCGGAAGGTTCGCCAAGCCCCTGCTGCCCGCGGGATTGGCGGCCTCGATCCCCGACGCGCCGGCGGCCGGCGCATGGCCAGCGGCGCGGCACGCGCGCCGCGTGCTGATCCCGCGGGGCTGCGTGCAGCCCTCGCTCGCGCCCAACATCGACGCGGCGACTGCGCGCGTGCTCGACCGGGCCTGCATCTCGGCGATCGCGGTCACCGGCGGAGGATGCTGCGGCGCGCTTTCGTATCATCTGTCCGAGCACGACGAGGCACGCGGGATCGCACGGCGCAATATCGACGCCTGGTGGCTCCATATCGAGCAGGGAATCGAGGCGATCGTCGTGACCGCCAGCGGCTGCGGCGTCATGGTCCGCGACTACGGGCATCTGCTGGCGAGCGATCCCGCATATGCGCGAAAGGCGGAAAGGGTCGCCTCGCTCGCCCGGGATCCGGTCGAGATCGTCGCCGCCGAATGGACGATGCTGCTGCCGCAACTCGCCCCGGGCCGAAATGCGCGAAGGCTCGTCTTTCATCCCCCCTGTACGCTGCAGCACGGCATGCAGATCCGCGGCGTGGTCGAGCGCCTGCTGCAGGCCGCCGGCCATACGGTGCTTCCGGTCGCCGATGCACACCTCTGCTGCGGCTCGGCCGGCACCTATTCGGTCCTGCAACCCGGGATTGCGCAGCAGCTCAAGGCGAACAAGCTGCGTGCGCTGGAGGCACAGGGACCCGAGCTCGTGGCGACGGCAAACATCGGCTGCATGACGCACCTGCAGTCGGGAACCTCGCTGCCGGTAAGGCACTGGATCGAGCTGATCGACCACGGATTCGCCGTGCAGCGTTCTGCTGCAGGCGCCGGAACCGGATGATGACCTCGCTCGCGCCGCCTTTTCGCAAGGCCTATCCTCATTTCGTCGCGATCCCGACGCGGTGGATGGACAACGACACGTACGGCCACGTCAACAACGTCGTCTACTACTCGTATTTCGACACTGCGGTGAACGCGCAGCTGATCGGGGCCGGACACCTGGACATCCGGGCGGGGGCTGCGATCGGAATCGTCGTCGAGACCGCCTGCCGCTTCCACAGGGCATTGACGTTTCCGGAGACCATCGACGCGGGGCTGCGCGTTGCTCGCCTCGGGAATTCGTCGGTCGTCTACGAGATCGCGCTGTTCCGTGCCGGGGACGACGATGCGGCGGCAACCGGGCGCTTCGTTCATGTCTGGGTCGATCGTGCGACGCGCCGGCCGGCGCAGCTGCCCGATGCGATCCGCAGCGCCCTTCGCCCGCTGTGCGTGGCGCCGGAGTCGGCACGTTGAGCGACGCCGTCGCGGCCGCTTCTGGCCGCATCGAGTGCATGCCGATGACCGCCGCCACGCGAGGCGCGGCGCAGCGCCTTCTTGCGACGTTCCTCGGCGAGGACGCGCACTACCGCGCGTCGGCCACGAACTATGGCGACGGCGGGCTGCCGGCGCTGGAGCGCGCGCTCGACCTGTTCCTCGCCCATCCCGAGATCGGCTTCGTCTGGCTGGCGCGCAGCGCCGGAGGCGACATCGTCGGCGCTTGTGTGGCCTGCTACGCAGTCTCGACCTCGCGCGGCTCGCTGGTCGTGAAGCTCGATGACGTCACGATCGATCCGCGCTGGCAGGGGCAGGGTGTGGGCAGCGCGATGCTCGGCGCTCTGGCCGGGCATCTGCGTGCCGAGGGCATCAGCCGCATCGACACCGCCTGCCATCGCGCCAACGCGGGGGCCTGGCGCTTCTACGAGCGCCTCGGCTTCCGTCCGCTGGACGAAGAGCGCATATCGATGCTCGTCTAGAATCCGGCACTGGCCTTGCGCGCGTCCGATTCGCGCCGTCTCCGACTCCGAGGAAGCACCGATGAAGACCTGGTTACCGTTGGCCGGCATCCTGTCGCTGGGCGTCGCCGTTCCCGCGGCGCTTGCACAGGACGGCGATCCCATCCCGATGCGCGAGTTCTTCCGCCATCCCGATCGCGCGTTCTACCGCATTTCCGCGGACGGCAGGACGCTGTCGTTCATGCAGCCCTGGGAGCGGCGGATGAACATCTACGTGCAGCCTGTGGGTGGCAGCGCCGAGCCCCTGCGCATCACGGCGGAGAAGGACCGCGACATCGCGGACTATTTCTGGAAAGGGCCCGACCGCGTCGTCTACCTGAAGGACATCGGCGGTGACGAGAACGACCACGTCGTCGTCGTCGACCGCCACGGCGGGGCACCGAAGGATGTCACGCCCTACCCCGGCGTCAAGGCCCAGATCGTCGATGCGCTGCCCGAGTTCCCCGACCGCCTGCTGATCGGACTCAACAAGCGCGTCAAGGAAGTGTTCGACGTCTACGACCTCGACCTCGCCACCGGCAAGCTGACTCTGGTCGCGGAGAACCCGGGCGACATCACGGCCTGGGGCGCCGACCATGCCGGGCAGCTCCGCTATGCAATCGCAACCGACGGCGTCAACAACACCTATCTCTATCGGGAACCCGGCAACGGGAAGTTCAAGCGGGTGCTGACGACGAGCTTTCGCGACCAGTTCGCCCCGCAGTTCTTCACGGCCGACAACAAGAAGCTGTACGTCGCCTCGAACATCGGCCGCGACAAGGTCGCGATCGTACTCGTCGATCCTGCGACCGCGAAAGAAGGGCAGGTCGTCTATGGGCGCGACGACGTCGACGTCGGCGGGCTCGTCTGGTCGCGCGAGCGCAAGCGCGCCTCGTACGTCTCCTATCAGACCTGGAAGGATGAGCGCCACTACCTCGATCCCGATGCCACGGTGCTGTTCGAAGGTCTGGAGAAGAAGCTCCCCGGCTACGAAATCATCGTGCAGTCGACGACCGACGACGAGTCGATGATGATCGTCGCGGCGGTGAGCGATCGCACCCAGGGATCGCGCTACATCTACGATCGCAGGACCGACCAGCTGACCGACCTGGGCGAGGTGACGCCCTGGCTGCCCGAAGCGAAGATGGCGGCGATGAAGCCCGTCACCTACGCCACGCGCGACGGCCTGACGGTCCACGGCTACCTGACGCTGCCCAACGGCATCGCGCCGAAGAGGCTGCCGGTGGTCGTGAACCCGCATGGCGGCCCCTGGGCACGCGACGGTTGGGGCTTCAATCCCGAGGTCCAGTTTCTCGCCAGCCGCGGCTACGCGGTGCTGCAGATGAACTACCGCGGGTCGACGGGCTATGGCCGGAAATTCTGGGAGGCCTCGTTCAAGCAGTGGGGCTTCCGGATGCAGGACGACATCACCGACGGCGTGCAGTGGCTGGTGAAGGAGGGCATCGCCGACCTGAAGCGCATCTGCATCTACGGCGGAAGCTACGGCGGCTACGCGACCCTCGCGGGATTGACGCAGACCCCCGACCTCTACGCCTGCGGCGTCGACTACGTCGGCGTGTCGAACCTGTTCACGTTCATGAAGACGATCCCGCCGTACTGGAAGCCGTATCTGGCGATGCTCCACGAAATGGTCGGCGACCCGGAGAAGGACAAGGCGCGGCTGACCGCAGGCTCGCCGGCGCTCAACGCGCAGAAGATCAAGTCCCCGCTGCTGGTCGCGCAGGGGGCGCGCGACCCCCGGGTCAACAAGGACGAGTCCGACCAGATGGTGGCGGCGCTGAAGGAACGCGGCATCGACGTGCCGTACCTCGTCAAGGACAACGAGGGCCATGGCTTCCGCAACGAGGAGAACCAGTTCGAGTTCTACGAAGCGATGGAGAAGTTCCTGGCCAAATACCTCGGCACGCGGGCGAACTGATGCCGCGGATGTGGATCGTCGTCCCCGCCGCCGGCACCGCGTCGCGCTTCGGCGGGTCGCGGCCGAAGCAGTACGCGGATCTCGCCGGAGCGCCGATGATCCAGCGCACGCTCGAACGCCTGGCGACGCTGGGCGCCTCGGCGATCGTCGTCGCGCTCGCGCCCGACGATGCCGAGTACGAGCGGGTGGTGCCGGCGCACCCCGGGGTCGAGGCACTGCGCTGCGGCGGCGAGACCCGCGCGGCAACCGTGCGCAACGCGCTGGCGGCGCTGGCAGGACGCTGCGCCGATGACGACTGGATCCTGGTCCACGACGCCGCGAGGCCCTGCGTGCCGCGCGACGCGCTGCGGCGCCTGGCCGACGCCGTCGGGAACGACGCCGTCGGCGGACTGCTCGCGCTTCCGCTCGCCGACACGCTGAAGCGCGCCGATGCATCGGCCGATGCCCCGCGCGTGATCCGCACCGAGAACCGGAGCTCGCTGTGGCTCGCGCAGACGCCGCAGATGTTCCGCTATCGCATCCTCGCGGACGCCCTCGCGCTCGACGCGGCAGGCGATGCGACCGACGAGGCGCAGGCCGTCGAGGCGCTCGCGGCGACGGGGGCCTGCGCGATGCCGCGGCTCGTTCCGGGAAGCCCGGCGAACATCAAGGTGACCTACGTCGGCGACCTGGCACTCGCGGCCTGCATTCTCCAGACCCAAGGTGATCCATGAACGCATTGCGCATCGGCACCGGATTCGACGTGCACGCTTTCGCCGCCGGGCGGGCACTGGTGATCGGGGGCGTGACGATTCCCCACGACCGCGGGCTCCTCGGGCATTCGGATGCCGACGTGCTGCTGCATGCGATCGCCGACGCCGTGCTCGGCGCGCTGGCACTGGGTGACATCGGCACGCATTTTCCCGACACCGATCCACGGTGGAAAGGGGCGGACAGCCGGCGTCTGCTGCGCGAGGTCGTGGGGCTCGCGGCGCAGCATCGCTACCAGGTCGGCAACGTCGACACGACGGTGATCGCGCAGGCGCCGAGACTCGCCCCTCATGTTGCGGCGATGCGCGCCAACATCGCCTCCGACCTCGGTTGCGAGGTCACCTGCGTTTCGGTGAAGGCGACGACGACCGAGCGGCTCGGTTTCACCGGGCGCGGGGAGGGCATCGCCGCGATGG
>DAHUXO010000258.1 GCA_027307095.1 Betaproteobacteria bacterium
GACGACGTGCAACGTCCAGCTGCTCCGACGTTTGTAGCGTCAGGTGGTCAGCCTTGGCGCGAGCCTCCGCCTTGGTTGAGGTTCGCAGGGAAAGCTTGAACTCGACGCGACCATCGAACGCGGGCCGTAGGTCGGCCGGGATAGGGCGGCGGAAGTAATACCGCCCCTCGCGATTCAGCAGGTACGTTGACCCATGCACCTTCTTCACCCCTCGATTGTACCGGCAATTTGTACCAGCCGAGGAGGAAAAGGCTTTTCCCATCAATCCATTATAATGGAATCAACAGGTTACTTCGAGGTGGCGTCCCCAACCGGATTCGAACCGGTGTTACCGCCGTGAAAGGGCGATGTCCTAGGCCTCTAGACGATGGGGACCGGTGCGGCAATCGCGCCCTTGCCATGGGCGGCGACCAGGTCGGTGGTGGAGGTAAGCGGGATCGAACCGCTGACCTCTTGCATGCCATGCAAGCGCTCTCCCAGCTGAGATATACCCCCACGGCGAACGCGAAATTATAGCGGAGGGCCCTGCCCTTATCAATTGCCGGTGCACGCTTCGACCGTGTCCGGGCCGCCAATCTCATCCGGCGCGGCAACGACCCACGCGATGCTCGCCGGGCGCATGCGTTGGTAACACCGCGACCTCTGCGCAGGACGCAGCCCACTACAATTCGCGCATGGCATCCAGTGCGAAAACGCTCTCCGCCGCGTCCGACCTGACGCTCCCGCGACAGGATGGACGCGTCGTTCTCATCACCGGCGCGACCGGTGGCCTCGGTCGGCCGCTCGCACTGGCCTGCGCACACGCCGGCGCGACGGTGGTCCTGCATGGGCGCGTCGTGCGCAAGCTCGAGGAACTCTACGACGAGATCGTTGCATCCGGTGGACCCGAGCCGGTGATCCTGCCGCTCGATCTCGCGCGCGCCGAGGCCTCCGATTTCGCGAACGTCGCGAGCGCGCTGACGGCGCAGCTCGGCCGCCTCGACGCGCTGGTCCACACCGCGGCATTGCTAGGCTCGCTCGGTCCGCTCGAGCACCAGTCGTTCGACAACTGGCTCGCGCTGCTGCGCGTCAACGTCGCGGCGCCGATGGGCCTCACGCGGATCATGATGCCGCTGCTCGCGCAGGCCCCGGATGCCAGCGTCGTGTTCACGCTCGACAGCCGCGGTCAGGAGCCCCGCGCGTACTGGGGCGGGTATGCGGTCACCAAGGCCGGGGTTGCCGCGCTGGCGCGCGAGCTCGCCGACGAATGGGAGAACCGGCCGAACCTGCGCGTGAACGCCGTCGTACCGGGGCCGATCCGCTCGCCGCTGCGCCGGCAGAGCCATCCGGGCGAGGACTCGAGCGTGCTGCCCGCACCCGAGGCGCTGGCGCCGCTCTACCTGCACCTGATCGCCGGCCAGGCCAAGGCCGACAGCGACGCGCTGGTCGACGCTCAGGCGTGGCTCGCCGGGTCGCCCTGCGTGGGCTCGCTGCGTCCGTAGCGAAGCAGTATCCGCAGGCGCCGGAAATCTTCGGGTGGGAGCATGTCGGGCAGGAGCAGGATCGCCCGCGCGAGGCGCGCGCAGCCGGGCTTCCAGACGATGGTCGTGATCCTCGCGCCGACGTAACTGTCGGGCCGCACGCGCCCGCGCTCGCAGGCGCCGTCGCCGGTGGTGACCGCAATCCTAAGATGGCCGTCGAGTTCGATCCGGCGAACCGACCGGGGACCGCGCCGCAATGCGACGACACGGACCCGATCAGCGGCCCAGGCGACGATCGCGATCGCCCCCAAGCCGCGCAGAACCTCGTGAATCGGCAGCGTCGCGACGACGGCACCCGCGAATGCCGCGAGGGCGCAGATCAGCGCCAACGCGCCGCGCGACGCGGCGAGATCGATCCGGACGGGAACGGGTGCCTGCTGCACCCGCCGATCAGATCACCGCTCGCTGCCTGCCGCCATCGGCCGAAGGGCCGTGGGTCCGCCGGGTCCGGGCCGCGGGGAATCCGCTGCAGGACCCGGTGACCCGGGGCTAATCCGCTGCGAGCGTCGCCGACGTGGGCGCGATGGCGCTGGGATTTCCCTTCGCGAGCAGCATCCAGGTCGAGACCACGGTATCGGGATTGAGCGACATGCTCTCGATGCCCTGTGCGACCAGCCATTGCGCGAGGTCGGGATGGTCCGACGGTCCCTGCCCGCAGATGCCGCAGTAGGCACCGCGCTCGCGGCAGGCATCGATCGCGAGCTTCAACATCACCTTGACCGCGTCGTCGCGCTCGTCGAACGTCGCGGCGATCGGACCGCCGGCGTCCCGATCGATGCCGAGCGTCAGCTGCGTCATGTCGTTGGAGCCGATCGAGAAGCCGTCGAAGTGCTCGAGGAAGCGCGACGCCAGCACCGCGTTCGACGGGAGTTCGCACATCATGATTACGCGCAGGCCGTTCTGGCCACGGCGCAGGCCGTTCTGCGCCAGCAGCGCGACCACCTTCCGCGCCTCGTCGAGGGTGCGCACGAAAGGAATCATCAGCTCGACGTTGGTGAGCCCCATCGTGTCGCGCACGCGGCGCATCGCCTCGCATTCCATCGCGAAGCACTCGTAGAACTCGGGCGAGACGTAGCGCGATGCCCCGCGGAAGCCGAGCATCGGGTTCTCCTCGTGCGGCTCATAGTGCTCGCCACCGAGCAGGTTCGAATATTCGTTCGACTTGAAATCCGACAGCCGGACGATGACCGGCTTCGGAAAGAACGCCGCCGCGATCGTGGAAATGCCTTCGACGATCTTGCCGACGTAGAACTCGGTCGGGCTCGCGTATCCCGCGATCCTCCGCTCGATCTCGTGCTTGAGCTCGGGCGGTTGACGGTCGAGTTCGAGCAGCGCTTTCGGATGGATGCCCACGTTCTTGGCGATGATGAACTCGAGGCGGGCCAGCCCCACGCCTTCGTTGGGAAGCTGGCGGAACTCGAACGCGAGCTCGGGATTGCCGACGTTCATCATGATCTTGGTCGGCGACTCGGGCATCTTGTCGAGCGCGACGTCGACGACCTCGACATCGAGGAGGCCCGAATAGATCTGGCCGGTGTCGCCCTCGGCGCAACTGACCGTCACCGTCGCGCCATCCTTCAGCGACTCGGTCGCGTTCCCGCAGCCGACGACGGCGGGAATGCCGAGCTCGCGCGCGATGATCGCCGCATGACAGGTGCGACCCCCGCGGTTGGTGACGATCGCGCTCGCGCGCTTCATCACCGGCTCCCAGTCGGGGTCGGTCATGTCGGTCACCAGCACGTCGCCCGGCTTCACGCGATCCATTTCCAGGACGGACTTGACCAGGCGCACCGGTCCCTGTCCGATCTTCTGTCCGATCGCGCGGCCCGAGGCCAGCGACTGCCCGTGCGACTTGAGCCGGTAACGCCGCATCGAGTTCGCGTCTTCGCGCGATTTGACCGTTTCCGGCCGCGCCTGGAGGACGTAGAGCTTGCCGTCCTCGCCGTCGAGCGCCCATTCGATGTCCATCGGGCGGCCGTAATGACGCTCGATGGCCACGGCGTGGCGCCCCAGCTCCTCGGCCTGCGCGTCGGTCAGCGAGAAACGCGCGCGCGCCTCCATGTCGACGTCGAGGACCTCGGTCGATTTCCCCGCTGACGCATGGCTGCCGAAGATCATCTTCGTCGCCTTGCTGCCGGTGGTCTTGCGCAGGATCGCGGGACGCCCGGCCGCGAGGTTCGGCTTGTAGACGTAGAACTCGTCGGGATTGACCGCCCCCTGGACGACAGATTCGCCGAGGCCGTAGGACGAGGTGATCAGCACGACCTGGTCGAAGCCGGACTCGGTGTCGAGCGTGAACATCACCCCGGCCGAACCCTTGTCGCTGCGAACCATCCGCTGCACGCCGGCGGACAAGGCGACTTCCTTGTGGGCGAACCCGTGGTGGATTCGGTAGGTGATGGCTCGGTCGTTGTAGAGGGACGCAAATACATGACGTATCGCTTGAATAATATTATCCAAGCCATTGATATTAAGGAATGTCTCCTGCTGACCCGCGAAGGAGGCGTCGGGCAGGTCCTCGGCGGTGGCGGATGAGCGCACCGCGAACGAGGCGGTCTTGGCATCGCTGCCCAAGGCCACCCATGCGTGCTCGATGTCGGCGATCAGCGCCTTCGGCAGCGGGGCCGCGCTGATCCACCCGCGGATCCTCGATCCCACCTGAGCGAGCGCGTTGACGTCCTCGATGTCGAGGTCGACGAGCGCCGCGTGGATCCGGTCGTCGAGGCCATCGTGGGCGAGGAACTCGCGGAATGCCGCAGCCGTCGTCGCGAAGCCTCCCGGCACGCGGATGCCGGCCGCGGCGAGCTCGCCGATCATCTCGCCGAGCGACGCATTCTTGCCGCCGACCTGTTCGAGATCGCGCATGCGCAGGCGCTCGAGGGGAACGACGCGGGGAACTTCGGTCATGCGGGACCTCTGGGGGATCGAGTCGATGGATGTCCTGCGCCGCGACCTGCAGGCGCGCTAGCGGATTCTACCAAGCCGGATGCGAGGGTCTGTCCGCGTCGGCATGCACGCGGGCGCGGCGGCATTGCTACTGCCGCGCGGGCGCACGAGGGACGGATCGGCGCGCCAGGCTATGGCGCGCGGGCGAGGATACCGCTAACCGTCGCGTCCGCCGCCGAACGGAACGCCCGATGCCGTCGCTGGGAGCATGTCGTCGGTGGCTTCCGGCCCGGGAATGTCCGGGACGCCGGAAATCGACCCGACCGCGCCGCGGCCGCGGGCGGCGCGACGCAGGTTGCGGTACAGGTCCGGGTGCGATTCCTTCAGGTAGCTGATGATCTCGAAGTCGACGCGCTTCACCTGCGAAAGGTCGATCTGCTCGACGTGAACCAGCCGCAGCAACTCCTTGACCGGCCGCGGCATTTCACGCCCACTCTCGTAGCGCGAGCCACCGCTCTGCGTGACGCCGATCTGGGTCCAGAACTGTTCCTGGTTCATGCCGAGCCGCCGGCGGATTTCGCGGGGATTCAGCACACGGTCGAAGAACTTCACTTCGCAAACTCCCGGTTTGACGGCCTGCCTGGATGATTGCCGCAGGCCGATGCTATACCAATGGCATATCCTTGCGCGAACTGCGCTCCGATGCAAGAGGGGCCGACAGGCGGCGTCCGGAGGCGAATGAAATGCGGAAAAAACGGGCCGCAGCTGGGGATTTCCCGGTTTCCGGGAAAAATCGACCATCGCGACCGCCGACCCCGACCGGTGCCGCTTCGCCGCGGTGCCCGAGGCGACTTGGTAAAATGGTCGGATGACACGCTACGACCTGCACTGTCACTCGACCTGCTCCGACGGCCTGCTCTCCCCGGCAGACGTGGTGCGGCGGGCGGCGGTCAACGGTGTCGACGTCATTGCGCTGACCGACCATGACCAGCTCGCGGGGCTCGACGAGGCGCGCGAGGCCGCGCTCGACGCCGAAATCACCTTCATCGACGGTGCGGAGCTGTCGGTCACCTGGGAAACCGATACCGTGCACGTCGTCGCACTCGCGATCGACCCGTCGAACCGGGCGCTGATCGACGGCCTCGCGGCAGTCCGCAGCAGTCGCGACCAGCGCGCGCGCAGGATCGGCGAGGCACTGGCGGCCGCGGGCGTGCCCGACGCGTTCGAGGGCGCCCGCACGCACGCGATGAGCGACCAGTTGATTTCGCGGACGCATTTCGCGCGGCACCTGGTGGACTCGGGGCACGTGCGCGACATGAAGGACGCTTTCCGCCGCTTCCTGACGAGAGGCAAGCCCGGCTATGTCGCGCACGAATGGCCGACGCTGGGCGAGGCCGTCGGCTGGATCCATGGCGCGGGCGGTCGCGCGGTCATTGCGCATCCGGGACGCTACAAGCTCACGACCAGCGGCATGCGCAGGCTGCTCGCCGAGTTCCGCGATCTGGGCGGCGATGCGATCGAGGTCGTCTCGCCGTCGCATACCGCCGCGCAATCGGCTGATTTCGTCGCGTCGGCACGGGTGTTCGGATTCAAGGCCTCCTCCGGCTCCGACTGGCACGGGCCGGGCGAGAGTCGATGGGATCTCGGCCAGTTGCCGCCGATGCCCGACACCGTCGATCCGGTATGGGCGGACTGGTAGCCGACATCCGCGCACGCCCCTCGATCGCCGCAGCCCTTATGCCGGATCACCGCACCGTCTTCTTCATCTCCGATCGCACCGGCATCACCGCCGAGATGCTCGGCAGCAGCCTGCTGACGCAGTTCGAGGACATCCGCTTCAGGCGGATCACGATTCCTTTCGTCGACTCGGTCGAGAAAGTCGCCGAGGCGGTCCGCCAGGTCAATGCGACCGCCGCCGCCGAAGGCAAGCGGCCCATCGTCGTCAGCTCGGTCGTCGACGAGGCGATGAGCGAAACGATCCGCCGCGACACGGACGCTCTCACGCTCGACATGTTCCAGATCTTCATCCAGCCTCTGGAAGCCGAGCTGGGCGCGAAGAGCTCGCACGCGGCGGGACGCTCGCACGGCGTCGCCAACAGCCACGAGTATTTCGCGCGCATGGAAGCGATCAATTTCACCCAGTCGCACGACGACGGTGCCGTCACCCGCGATCTCGACAAGGCGCAGGTGATCCTGGTCGGCGTCTCGCGTTGCGGCAAGACCCCGACGTCGCTCTATCTCGCGCTGCAGTTCGGCGTGCGTGCCGCCAATTTTCCGCTGACGCCCGACGACTTCGCCGACCGGCGCCTGCCAGCGAGCGTGGTGCCGCACCGCGAGCGCCTGTTCGGACTCACGATCCAGCCCGAGCGGCTGCGCGACATCCGCGAGGAGCGCCGTCCCGGCAGTCGCTACGCGACGATCGAGAATTGCCGCCACGAAATCCGCGAGGCCGAGCACCTGATGCAGCAGTACGCGATCCCGATGCTCGACACGACGTCGAAATCGATCGAGGAGATCGCAACGACGGTCCTGCATCGGGCGAAGCTCGCGCGCCACGCCTACTGACCGGCAGCACGCCGACGAAGGCGCCCGCGGTCGGAATTTCGCATTCCTTCCGGGGTCAGCGGCGAAGGCCGCGCTGGCGCAGGCTCTCGAACACGACGATCACGGCGACGGCGGCGGCGTTGAGGGATTCGTTGCCGGCTGCCATCGGAATGGTCACCCGAAGATCGGCGCAGGCGAGCAGCGCCACCGAGAGGCCGCTGCCCTCGTTCCCGATCGCGATCGCGACGCGGCCTGCGAGATCACTGGCATAGAGGCTCTGGCCGTCCCGCACGACGGTGGCGACGACGCGCCCCCCCAGGGCACGAAAGCCGCGCGACCAGACCGGAAGATCGGCATCCTCGACGATGGTCGTCAGGAAATGCGCGCCCTGCCCCGCGCGCAGTGCCTTGGGCGACCACGCGAACGCACAGTTTTGCGACAGGACCACCTGGTCGACGCCCGCGGCCGCCGCGCTGCGCAGGATCGTGCCGACGTTGCCCGGATCCTGCAGGTCCTCGAGCAGCAGGCAGAAGTGCCCCGGCGCGGCTTCCGTCACGTGGGGACTCGCGACGACCGCGAGGGCCCCGACCTCGGGCGGCATCGTCGCGACCTCGGTGAACATCGACCGCGACACCGAGAGTACGCGCGAGGGCGGTACGCGCGCGATCAGTGCCGCGATATCGGGGCGGCCTGCGGCATCGTCGACGACGATCAGCGTTTCCGGCGCGCCGTGCCGGTCGCAGTACACGCCGATCAGGTGCGAGCCCTCGAGCACGCAACGCTGGGCTTTGCGGCGATCCCGCGAGGACGCGATCAGGCGTGCGACTTCGCGCAGTCGCGGGTTCTGGCGGCTCTCGACATGCTGCACTTGCCGAGCCCTCACCCCAATGCTCTCCCGCTCCGCGGGAGAGGGAGCCGAGCGAGAGCGAGGCGGGTCGGGGAGACTCGCGGCTTCAACGTGAAGCCGGTGCAGGCGTGGCCGTGGTGGCCCCGGCCGCGGGCTTCGCCGGGGCACCGGGCGTCTGGATCTGGAAGAACACCTCGTCCTGCCGGATCATGCCGAGGTCGGCGCGCGCGCGCTCCTCGATCGCCTCGTAGCCGGTCTTGAGGTCGCGCACGTCGGCGTCGAGCGTCTCGTTGCGGGCCTCGAGCTTCGCGTTCGCATCGCGCTGCAGCGCCACCTGGCGGTCGTATTCGCGAACCTGCAGCCATCCACCCTTGCCCAGCCACATCGGGTACTGGATCGCCAGGATCAGTGCGGCGAAGACGAGGGCGAGCCAGCGCACGGTGCGGACTCAGCGCAGGTTGAACAGCGCGGCGCGTCCCGGATACGTCGCCGCATCGCCCAGGTCTTCCTCGATGCGCAGGAGCTGGTTGTACTTGGCGATCCGGTCCGAGCGCGACAGCGATCCGGTCTTGATCTGGCCGGCATTGGTGCCCACCGCGATGTCGGCGATCATCGAATCCTCGGTCTCGCCCGAGCGGTGCGACACCACCGACGTGTAGCCGGCGCGCGTCGCCATCGCGATAGCAGCGAAAGTCTCCGACAGCGTGCCGATCTGGTTGATCTTGATCAGGATCGAGTTCGCGATGCCCTTGGCGATGCCCTGCTTCAGGATCCTGGTGTTGGTGGCGAAGATGTCGTCGCCGACCAGTTGTACCCGCTTGCCCAGGCGGTCGGTCAGGTGCTTCCAGCCGTCCCAGTCGTCCTCGGCCATGCCGTCCTCGATGCTGACGATCGGGTACTTGTCGCACCAGGTCGCGAGCACATCGGTGAACTCCTTCGACGTCAGCGCCCGGTTCTCGGATTCCAGACGGTAGGCGCCGTCGCGATGGAACTCGCTTGCCGCGCAGTCGAGCGCGAGCGCGATGTCGGTGCCGGGCGTGTAGCCCGCCTTGTCGATCGCCTCGACCAGGAGCTGCAGCGCCGCCTCGTTGGAAGGCAGGTCCGGAGCAAAGCCGCCTTCGTCGCCGACCGTTGTCGGCATGCCGCGGGCGTCGATCAGCTTCTTGAGCGTGTGGAACACTTCCGCGCCGTAGCGCAGCGCCTCGCGGAACGTCGGGGCCCCCAGCGGGACCAGCATGAATTCCTGCAGGTCGATCCTGTTGTTCGCATGGGCGCCGCCGTTGATGACGTTCATCAGCGGAACCGGAAGCTGCATCTCCCCGGCGCCGCCCAGGTAGCGAGAGAGCGGCAGCGAGCATTCCTCGGCGGCAGCCTTGGCGATGGCGCAGGACACGGCCAGGATGGCGTTGGCGCCCAGCCGTGACTTGTTCTCCGTGCCGTCGAGGTCGATCAGCGTGCGGTCGACCAGCCCCTGCTCGGTGCCGTCGAGGCCCAGCACGGCTTCGCAGATCTCGGTGTTGACGTTCTCGATTGCCCGGGTGACACCCTTGCCGCCGTAGCGCGCGGCATCCCCGTCGCGCAACTCGACCGCTTCCTTGGAGCCCGTCGACGCTCCCGAAGGAACCGCCGCGCGGCCCGATACACCCGATTCGAGGACAACGTCGGCCTCGACCGTGGGATTGCCGCGGGAATCGAGTATCTCTCGGGCGATGACGTCGACGATGGCGCTCATGTTCTGGGATCCGGTAACAGGTAACAGGTATCAGCCGGCTTCGACTGCAGTCGACATAAGGTCGTTCTCGGGAAATCCTGCCGACTTCACTGCCACATCGATCTCCTTCAGCGTTTCCAGCAACGCGCGCATCCTGCCCAGCGGCCACGCGTTGGGGCCGTCGGACAGCGCGACCTCCGGATTCGGGTGCGTCTCCATGAACAACCCGGCCACGCCGGCGGCGACCGCCGCGCGCGCGAGCACCGGCACGAACTCGCGCTGGCCGCCCGAGGACGTGCCCTTGCCGCCGGGCAGCTGCACCGAATGCGTCGCGTCGAAGACGACCGGGCAGCCGGTCGCGCGCATGATCGCGAGCGCGCGCATGTCCGACACCAGGTTGTGGTAGCCGAAGGACACGCCGCGCTCGCAGACGAGGATGTTGTCGGCCCCGCTCGCGGCCTTCGCCTTGGCGACGACCTGGCGCATGTCGTCGGGGGCGAGGAACTGGCCTTTCTTGATGTTGACCGGCTTGCCCGAGCGAGCCACCGCCTGGATGAAGTCGGTCTGGCGACAGAGGAACGCCGGGGTCTGCAGGACGTCGACGACTGCCGCCGCCGCCGCGATCTCGTCTTCGGCATGCACGTCGGTCAGGACCGGCACCGCGACGTGGCGCCGGACGTCAGCGAGGATGCGCAGGCCCTCGTCCATCCCCGGTCCGCGATAGGAAGTGGAGGAACTGCGGTTCGCCTTGTCGTAGGACGACTTGAAGATGAACGGGATGTCGAGGTCGGCGCAGATCGCCTTCAGCTCGCCGGCCACGTCGACCTGGAGCTGCCGCGACTCGACCACGCATGGACCCGCGATCAGGAAGAACGGCCGGTCGAGACCGACCTCGTAGCCGCAGAGCTTCACGGTGCCGCCTTCCGGCGAAGGCAACCCGGCGCTGCGATCACGCGGCGCATCATGCGGACGCCGAGGCGACCAGCTCGGCCGCGGAGGCCGGCGCGCCGCTCCCCGCACGCTGCTCGTGCTCGATCGCCGCGCGTATGAAGCTGACGAACAGCGGATGGCCGCGGCGTGGATTCGACGTGAATTCCGGATGGAACTGGCAGCCGAAGAACCATGGATGCTGCGGGAGCTCGATCATCTCGCACAGGTCGCCCGCCGATTCGCTCTTCGCCCACGCGCCGACGCGCAGGCCCGCAGCCTCGATGCGCGGCAGGTAATGGTTGTTGACCTCGTAGCGGTGCCGGTGCCGCTCGGCGACGCGCGTCGCGCCGTAGACGCGGTGCGCCAGCGTTCCGGGCACGACCTCGCAGGGCTGGGCGCCCAGGCGCATCGTCCCGCCCAGGTTCGACCCGGCATCGCGCCGCTCGATCGTGCCATCGCGGTTCTGCCACTCGGTGATCAGCGCGACGACCGGATGCGGCGTCCCGGGATCGAACTCGGTGCTGTTCGCCTCGGCGAGCCCCGCCTCGTGACGCGCATATTCGATGACGGCGAGCTGCATGCCTAGGCAGATGCCGAGGTACGGAACGCCGCTCTCTCGGGCGTAGCGTATCGCGGCGATCTTGCCCTCGACACCGCGCTTGCCGAAACCGCCGGGGACGAGGATCGCGTGCATGTCGCGAAGTGCATCGACGCCGTCGCGCTCGACCGCCTCCGAGTCGACGTAGTGGATCCGCACGCGCGATCGCGTATGGATGCCGGCGTGCGTCAGGGCCTCCGACAGCGACTTGTAGGACTCGGTCAGGTCGACGTACTTGCCGACCATCGCGATGTCGACGACGCGCTCGGGATGCTCGAGCGAGTCGACCAGGCGCGTCCAGGTCGACAGGTCGGCGGGCGGCGGGTCGATGCCGAGCTTCTTGCAGACGATGACGTCGAGGCCCTCGGCATGCAGCGCCGCAGGAATCTTGTAGATCGAATCGGCATCGAGCGCGGGGATGACCGCTTCGGGGGGGACGTTGGTGAACAGCGCGATCTTGCGCCGGTCGCTTTCGGGAATCGGACGGTCGGCACGGCACAGCACGATGTCGGGCTGGATGCCGATCTCGCGCAACTCCTTGACCGAATGCTGCGTCGGCTTGGTCTTCATCTCACCCGCCGCGGGAATGTACGGCACCAGCGTCAGGTGGATGTAGCAGACGTTGTCGCGCCCCAGCGTGATGCCCATCTGCCGGATCGCTTCGAGGAAGGGCAGCGATTCGATGTCGCCGACCGTGCCGCCGACCTCGACCACCGCGACTTCCGGGGCGTCGGGACCGTTGCCGGCGCCGGCAAGGATCCAGGCCTTGATCTCGTCGGTGAGGTGCGGGATCACCTGCACGGTGCCGCCGAGGTAATCGCCGCGACGTTCCTTGCGGATCACGCTCTCGTAGATCTGGCCGGTGGTGAAATTGTTGCGCTTCGCCATTCGCACGTCGGTGAAGCGCTCGTAATGGCCGAGGTCGAGGTCGGTCTCGGCCCCGTCGTCGGTGACGAACACCTCGCCGTGCTGGAACGGCGACATCGTCCCCGGGTCGACGTTGATGTACGGATCGAGCTTGAGATTGGTGACGCGGACGCCGCGCGAGGCGAGGATCGCGGCCAGCGACGCGGCGGCGATGCCCTTCCCCAACGAGGAAACGACGCCGCCGGTCACGAACACGAACTTGGTCATGGGTGGCCAGTTCCGGAAATTGGTATTTTACCGAAACCGGCGCCGCACACCAAGTGCGTCAGATTCGCAGTCCCACCTTCATCCGCGCGCGCGTCGCGTCGCGACCGACGAGCTCCAGCACGGCGTCGATCGCCGGCGTCTTGAGCGTCCCTGCGACCAGCACCCGCAGCGGCATCATCACCTGGGCGGGCTTGAGGCCGTGCCGCTCGGCGGCCGCCTTCAGCGCGGTGCCGATCATCTCGCGCGTCCAGTGCAGGTCGGCGAATTCGGCGTGCAGTTCGGTGAGCGCGCCGCGATTGGCCGCGCTCACCTGCCCCGCAAGCAGCGCCGGGTCGACGTCGACGGAGCGGTAGAAGTAGCCGGCGGCCTCCGCCATCTCGGTGAGGGTCGCCGCGCGATCCTTGAGCAGCGCCGCGACGCGCGCGATGGGGGGCCCGTGGCCGGCCTCGATGCCGGCGGCCGCCAGGAACGGCGCGAGGCGCGAGGCCAATTCCGGGTCCGGCAGGCGCTTCAGATGCTCGTGGTTCAGCCACTTGAGCTTGTCCGGGTCGAACCGTCCCGGTGACGACGTGAGGCCCGAGAGGTCGAACCAGCCGACGAATTCGTCGACGCCGAACACCTCGGCATCGCCATGCGCCCAGCCCAGCCGCGCCAGGTAATTGACCACTGCTTCGGGTACGTAGCCGTCGTCACGGTACTGCAGCACGCCGCGGGCACCGTGGCGCTTGGACAGCTTGTCGCCTTCCGGGGTCAGCACCGTCGGCAGGTGCGCGTAGATCGGCGGCTCCGCGCCCAGCGCCCGCATGATGTTGATCTGGCGCGGCGTGTTGTTGACGTGGTCGTCGCCGCGGATCACGTGGGTGATCCGCATGTCGAGGTCGTCGACGACGACGCAGAAATTGTAGGTCGGCGATCCGTCGGCGCGGGCGATGACGAGGTCGTCGAGCTCGGCGTTGGCGATCTCGATTGCACCCTTCACGGCGTCGTTCCACGCGACGATGCCGGCGTCCGGATTGCGGAAGCGGATCACCGGCGCGACGCCCTCCGGCGGCCTGCGGTCCCGCACGTTCTCGGGACGCCAGCGACCGTCGTAGCGCGGCTTTTCGCCGCGAGCCATCTGCTCGGCGCGCAGGACCTCGAGCTCGCCGGGCGACGTGTAGCAACGATAGGCGAGCCCGCGGGTGAGCATGTCCGCGAGGACGGCCCGGTACCGGTCCATCCGCTGCATCTGGAAGTACGGGCCCTCGTCGCAGTCGAGCCCCAGCCACGCCATCGCGTCGATGATTGCCTGCACGGCGTCGGGTGTCGAACGCTCCTGGTCGGTGTCCTCGATGCGCAGGATGAACGCGCCATGGTGATGGCGCGCGAATGCCCAGGGGAACAGCGCCGAGCGGATGTTGCCGAGGTGCAGGAAGCCGGTCGGGCTCGGGGCGAAACGGGTGCGGATGGGATTCACGGGGGAACGGCGCGCGGGAGGAGGCTCTTCGCGGAACGAGGTTCATTCTAGCCGACGCATCCGGCCCCTCCCGTCGACCCCGGTGTCAGGGCATCCAGCGCAGGTCGAGCGTCGAGGGCGTCGCCGGGTTGGGTGGCTCGGGATGAACGGTGACGGGGCCGGGCGAGTGGCCGTGCGCCCAGAACCGGGCGACGCGGCGCGCCTCGGCTTCGTTCGCATTGACGGGGAACGTGTCGTAGTTGCGCCCGCCAGGGTGCGTGACGTGATACGTGCATCCCCCCAGCGCGCGCTGCGCCCACCGGTCGACCAGGTCGAAGGTCAGCGGTGCCTGCACACCGATCGTCGGATGCAGCGCCGAAGGCGGGCTCCAGGCACGAAAGCGCAGGCCCGCGACGAATTCTCCGGGCACGCCCGTGGGGGTCAGCGGTAGCGCGCGGGCGTTGCAGGTGACCGCGTGCCGCTCGGAAGTCATGCCGACCACCCGGACCTGCAGGCGCTCGACCGACGAATCGACGTAGCGCGCCGTTCCCGTTCCGCTCACCTCCTCGCCCAGCACGTGCCAGGGCTCGATCGCCTGGCGCAGCTCGATCGTGACGCCGGCGTAATCGACGCTGCCGAAGCGCGGGAAACGGAACTCGACGAAGGGATCGAACCATCGCGGCGAGAACGCATAGCCGCAGCGATCGAGATCGGCGACGACGTCGCGGATGTCCGCCGTGACGAAATGGGGCAGCATCCAGCGGTCGTGCAACGCCGTGCCCCAACGCACCAGCCCCCCCGCGTAGGGCTCGCGCCAGAATCGCGCGACCAGCGCGCGCAGCAGCAGCATCTGAACGGCGCTCATCTGCGGGTGAGGCGGCATCTCGAAGGCGCGGAACTCGAGCAGGCCGAGCCGGCCCGCGGGACCGTCGGGCGAGTAGAGCTTGTCGATCGAGAATTCGGCGCGGTGGGTGTTGCCGGTGAGGTCGGTCAGAAGGTTGCGCAGCAGGCGGTCGGTGAGCCAGGGGAGCGCATCGCCTTCGGTGCCGCGACGCTTGCTCGTCAGCTGCTGGAAAGCGATCTCCAGTTCGTAGAGCCGGTCGTCGCGCGCTTCGTCGATGCGTGGCGCCTGCGAGGTCGGTCCGATGAAGGTCCCCGAAAACAGGTACGACAGCCCGGGATGGTTCTGCCAGTAGGTGAGCAGGCTTTTCAGCAGGTCCGGCCGGCGGAGCAAGGGACTGTCGGCGGGCGTCGCGCCCCCCAGCGTGACGTGATTGCCGCCCCCGGTCCCCGTGTGCCGGCCGTCGAGCATGAACTTCTCGGTGCCGAGACGCGTCTGGCGGGCCTCGGCATAGAGGGTCTCGATGGTCGCCACCAACTCGCGCCACGACGCGGCCGGATGGATGTTGACCTCGATGACGCCCGGATCCGGCGTCACCGCCAGGGCCGCGATCCGCGTGTCGCGTGGTGGCGGGTAGCCCTCGATGACCAACGGCAGCGCCATGGCCCGCGCCGTGTCCTCCAGCGCCGTCAGCAGCTGCAGGCAGGATTCGATGCGCTGCAACGGAGGCAGGAACACCCGGACGTGGCCATCGCGCAACTCGACGGCCAGCGCGGTCTTGATCACCTCGCGGGCGGTGGCCCCGCGCGCGCGGCCGGCACAGGGACCGGGCGCCGTCCGCTTCGGCAATGCCCCCAGCGGCGCGAAAGGATCGACCGCGGGCTCGTGCTCGACCTCGTCCGGGAGGACGTCGGGCAGCGCCGCCAGCGGCAGCCGCAGGCCCAGCGGCGAGTCACCCGGCAGTGCGTACAGCCGGTCGCGGCGCAGCGGCCACGGGCTGGTGTTCCACACGATGGATTGCGAGTCGGCGACGTGCTCGAGCTGCGCCCTGAGCGGCAACACGAAGCCCACCGGCGTGTCGAGGCCCGCCGCGAGCAGGCGCGCAAGTCGCGCGCGCTCCCCCGGTCGTGTCATGTCTGCTGCGAACGGATCGACGTTGACCGGCAGGCGTGCCTCGTCCTGCAGCAGCTTTGGCACGTCTTCGTGTGCCGTGATCACGAATCCCGGCGGAAGCGCCAGCGCCGATGCGAGGCGTGTCGCGAATTCGCGCGCTTCGTCGAGGGTCGAGCTTCCCGGCGAAGTCGTGTCGGCGATCCACCGCTCGTCGCGCCACAGCGGCTCGCCGTCCTTGCGCCAGTAGATGCCGAGTGCCCAGCGCGGCAGCGGCTCGCCTGGGTACCACTTCCCCTGCCCCTGGTGCAGCAGGCCGCCGGGCGCGAAGCGCTGCTTGAGGCGCCGCTGCAGGCGCTCCGCAAGCACCCGCTTTTCCGGCGACAGCGCCTCGTGGTTCCATTCGGCGCCATCCATGTCGTCGATGGACACGAAGGTCGGCTCGCCGCCCTGCGTCAGGCGCACGTCTCCGGCCAGCAGATCGGCGTCGATGCGCTCACCCAGTGCGTCGATGGCCGTCCATTGCTCCGGCCCATACGGCCGGGTGACGCGCGGATCCTCGTGGATGCGCGTGACCTGCATGGAGAACTCGAACGTTGACTCGCAGGGGTCCGTGTAACCGATGACGGGCGCGGCATTGCCCGGATCCGCAGTGCAGGCCAGCGGCAGATGACCCTCGCCCGCGAGCAGCCCCGACGTCGGATCGAGGCCGATCCAGCCGGCGCCGGGAACGAAGGCTTCAGCCCAGGCGTGCAGGTCGGTGAAGTCGCGGTCGGTGCCCGCGGGACCGTCGAGGGGCCTCACGTCGGCGACGAGCTGGATCAGATAGCCCGACGCGAAGCGCGCAGCGACGCCGAGGTGGCGCAGCACCTGGACCAGCAGCCATCCCGAATCGCGGCAGGACCCGCATCCGCGCTCCAGCGTCTGCTCGGGTGTCTGCACCCCCGGCTCCATGCGCACCAGGTAGCGGATGTCGCGCTGGACCTCCCGGTTCAGGCGCAC
>DAHUXO010000187.1 GCA_027307095.1 Betaproteobacteria bacterium
AGGACCTGCACGACCCGCCACTCCTGGCCTTTCGCGGAGTGGATCGTCGAGAGCGTCAGGTAGTCCTCGTCCTGCAGCGGATCGGCGGCCTCGCCCGAGGTCACCGCGGGCGGGTCCAGCGTCAGCTCGGTGAGGAAGCGCTCGCGAGTCGCAAAGGTCGACGCGATGCGGCGCAGCTGCGCGAGATCCGGCGCGCGGATCGCTGCGTACTCGTACAGCCGATCGAGCTGCAGCTCGTACCATGCGAGCAGCGCATCGAGCTCGGAAGGCCAGTCGCTGCGCTCGCCGCGCAGCGTCTCGCACAGACCCAGCAATCCCGGCCAATCCTGCGCCGCAGCGGCTGGCATCGTGAAGCCGCGCATTGCCGCAAGCGCATCGGTTGCCGGTGCCAAGGCGTCGAGGCACCGCGCGGCGATCGCCGGTCCGACTCCCGGCAGCAGCCGCAGCGTCCGGAAACCCGCGAGTCGCCCGCGAGGATTCTCGATCCAGCGCAACAGCGACAGCACGTCCTTGACGTGCGCCGCATCGAGGAAGCGCAGCCCGCCGAACTTGACGAATGGAATGTTGCGCCGCGCGAGCTCGAGCTCCAGCAAAGCGCTGTGGCTGGAGGTACGGAACAGGACCGCCTGGCGCTTGAGCGCGATCCCGTTCTCGCGATGGAGCAGCACCTGCTCGGCGACGTACTGTGCCTGCGCCATTTCGTCGGCGACGGTGACCAGCCGCGGCTGCTCGCCGCCCGACCGGTCGGTGACGAGGTTCTTGGCGTAGCGCTCCTTCGCCAACGCGATGACCGCATTCGACGCATCGAGGATCGGGGCCGTCGAGCGATAGTTGCGCTCGAGCGTGATCACCTCGGCCGGCGGATCGTACTGGCGGGGAAAATCGAGGATGTTGCGGACAGTCGCCGCGCGAAACCCGTAGATCGACTGTGCATCGTCGCCGACGACGGTCACGCCGCGGCCGTCGGGCTTCAACGCCCTCAGGATCGACCCCTGCAGGCGATTCGTGTCCTGGTACTCGTCGACCAGTACATGATCGAAGCGCGCCCCAACTTCCTCGGCGAGCGCGGGCACGCCCATCATCGCCGCCCAGTAGAGCAGCAGGTCGTCGAAATCGAGTACCTGCTGCGCCTGCTTGGCCGCGACGTAGGCGTCGAACAGGCGGCGCAGCTCTTCCTCCCAGCCGGCACACCACGGATAGGTCGTCTGCAGGACTTCGGCCAGCGGCGCCTCCGAGTTGACGCTGCGCGAATAGACCGCGACACAGGTCGCCGCACCCGGAAAGCGGCCCTTCAGGGGATCCACGCCGAGGTGATCGTGGCGAACCATGGCCATCAGGTCTTCCGAATCGCCGCGATCGTGGATCGTGAATCCGGACGCGAGGCCGATGCGCTCGGCGTATTCGCGCAGGATGCGCGCCGCCACGCCGTGGAACGTCCCCGCCCACTCGAGAACCGGCGGCCGCTCGCCCCGGAAGGCGCCGAGCTGCGCCTGCAGCACGCTCCCGACCCGCCGCTCGAGCTCCGTCGCCGCACGGCGGCTGAAGGTCAGAAGCAGCAGGCGCTGCGGATCCATGCCTTGCTGCATCAGGTATGCCACGCGATGCGCGAGCGTGCCAGTCTTGCCGGTGCCCGCACCTGCAATCACCAGCAGGGGACGCGCCGCCGCCGCGCCGCCGCCGTGATGCACGGCACGTTGCTGGGCCGCATTGAGGGTATGGGTACCGCGGGAATTCATCGGTGCTGGCTCGCTGGGTGGCTTACGCGCCGGCATCGACGGCTCGGGCGCCGCTGCGAACGCGGCGGCGCACCCCGAACGTTCGTTCGAGGGACTATACCATCACGAACCCCAGCCTGCGTGGAGTTGCGCTGCGGGCCGTTCGGCCGAAACCGGAAACCGGTCAGGCGGGAGCCGGACGCGTCGCGACCAGATCGATCAGCGCCGACATGCCGCTGTGTCCCCGCCCTTCGCGCACCTCGGCGTCATAGGCTTCGAGCACGCGTATGTCCCAATCGGCGAACTGCTTCTCGACCCAGTCCCGCGTATACATGTGCTCACGCCGCGGCGGGCCGCCGGTGCCGTAATCGACCTGTTCGGGCCGATACCCTTCGAGCAGGAATGCGCCGCCCGGCACCACCGAAGCCTTCATCGCCGCAATTGCCGCTTCGCGGCGGTCGGGCGGCAGGAACTGGATGAAGATCGCGGCGACCGCGTCGTAGCGCGCGGTGGCCCAGGGCCAGTGCTCGATGTCGCCCAGCTGGTGATCGACCTTCACGCCGCGGCGCCTGGCGAGCGCGCGCGCCTTTTCGACCGCATTGGGCGCGAAATCGAAGGCGGTGACCTCGAATCCCTGTTCGGCGAGCCAGACGCTGTTGCGTCCCTCGCCGTCGGCGACGCACAGCACCCGGCTGCCCGGCCGCAGCCAGCCCACCTGCTTGCGGAGGAAGGCATTCGGCTCCTCGCCGAACAGGTAGTCGGGGCTCGCGTAGCGTTCGTTCCACGTCTCGCGGGGATTGTCGAAACCGGCCATGGTGAGGTCTGACGATGAGAATCGGCGTTCCCTGCGGCGCATGCGTGGGGAACGGGACACGATCATAGCAGCCGGTCAATAGGTCTCGATGTGCAGCCGGCTCTTGGCGAGCAACTCGGGCTTGATCGCGTCCCAGTCGAGTCCGCGCTCGGCGCAGACGTCGCGGAAAGCGTCGATCACCCCCGCCTCCATGCCCTTGAGGCCGCACAGGTAGATGTAGCAGTCGTCGTCCTGGAGAATGCCCGCGACATCGTCGCTGCGCGCCCGGACCAGGTCCTGGACATAGGTCCTGGCCTGTCCCGTCTCGCGGGAGAACGCGAGGTTGATGTCGATGAAGTCCTTCGGTAGCTTCATCAGCGGCCCGAAATACGGCAACTCGTCCCGGCGCCGGGCGCCGAAGAACAGGATCAGCTTCCCGCCCTCGTTCAGCGCCATCCGCCGCCGGCGGCGCTCGGTCATCGCACGCATCGGCGCGGATCCCGTCCCGGTGCAGATCATCATGATCGACGCCCCGGGATGGTTGGGCATCAGGTAGCTTGCGCCATACGGGCCGACGACGCGCACCCTGTCCCCCACCTCCAGATCGCACATGTAGTTCGATCCCACGCCCCGGACCGCCTGCCCCGCGTGGTTCTCCATCACGCGCTTGATCGTCAGCGCGACGTTGTTGTGACCCGGACGCTCGCCGTCGCGCGGACTCGCGACCGAGTAGAGCCGCACGCCATGCGGCCTGCCGTCGTCCTGCAGCCCCGGCGGGATGATCCCGAGCGTCTGGCCCTCGAGGACCGGGAACGCCATCGTGCCGAAATCCAGCACGATGTGGCGGATGTCGGCCGACGCGCCCGCGCCGGTCAGCCGATGGTTCCCGGTGACCGTCGCGATCGCGGGTTTCGTGATCGAGTACAGATTGACGCAGGGATGCGATGCCGACCACGGCGGCGACGCGGGTCCGCCCTGCCCCGCAGTCGCGACCTCGGTCAACTCCCTCACCTCGCTCGGGACGCCTTCCCCGGGCACCGCGTCGAGTTCGACGTTGGACGGCAGCACGTCCCAGGCGAGTTGCTCGTCCGGCGTGTAGGGCGTCGACTTCGGGACGTTGCGCCAGTTGTCGATCGCACCGGTCGGACAGGGCGCAATGCACAGCCCGCAGGAATTGCAGACGTCGAACCTGACGATGTAGTTGCGCGAGTCGTGCGTGATCGCACTGATCGGGCAGGTCGCCTCGCAGGTGTTGCAGCGAATGCAGATCTCGGGATCGATCAGATGCTGGCGCGCGTATTCGCCCTCGGGGCGGCCCGTCGGAGTCACTGGGCTGCCTTCGTGCTGCGCACTCCGGTATTCGCCCTCGGGGCGGCCCGTCGGACTCATGCGCGGTCCTCCTCCATTGCGCGGACGATGCTGCCGTTCACCCGAAGCGCACGTACTCGAAATTCACCGGCTGGCGATTGACGCCCACCGCCGGCGGCGCGATCCAGTTCGCGAACTTTCCGGGCTCGACGACGCGTCCCATCAGCGATGCGACGAACGCCCGGTCCTCATCCGAGGGCAGCCAGTTGCCGACGTCTGCATTCCACTCGGCCTCGCTGACGATACGGCCGTCGGGCGATACCCGTGCCGCGGCGAAGCTGCCGATCTTGCGGTTGAACGCCTTGTGCGGAACCTTGAGCCTGAACGGGATGCCGCTCTTCTCGATGACGCGGTTCCATCGCTCGACCCCGGCGACCGAGTCGCGGATGTAGTCGTCGCGCAGCCGCTCGTTGATCGACGACAGCGCCGACACCTGCTTTTCGGCGATCCTGCCGTCGGCGACCTCGAGGATCGGATACGTGGCGTCCTTCAGGACGTGGTCGTCCTCGATTTTCGTCTCGCCATAGCGGCCCTTGAGGCCGGCACTGAAGAAGGTGGCGGCATTGGACGACTGGTCGGCGCCGAAGAGATCGATCGTGACGCTGTAGTGGAAATTGAGATAGCGCTGGATGGTCTCGAGGTCGATCACCCCCAGTGCGCGAACCTGGTCGGCGGCCTCGACGGCGTTTGCGTTCATCACCTCGCAGCTGCGCTGGATCGTGCGCGACACCCCGGACTCCCCGACGAACATGTGATGCGCTTCCTCGGTGAGCATGAACCTGGTCGTGCGCGCGAGCGGATCGAAACCCGATTCGGCCAGCGCCGAGAGCTGGAACTTGCCGTCCCGGTCGGTGAAATACGTGAACATGTACAGCGACAGCCAGTCCGGCGTCTTTTCGTTGAAGGCGCCGAGGATCCGTGGATTGTTCGGATCGCCCGAGTGGCGATGCAGCATCGCATCGGCTTCCTCGCGTCCGTCGCGCCCGAAATGGCGGTGCAGCAGGTAGACCATCGCCCACAGATGACGCCCTTCCTCTACGTTCACCTGGTAGAGGTTGCGCAGGTCGTACTGCGACGGGGCGGTGAGCCCGAGATGGCGCTGCTGCTCGACCGACGCCGGCTCGGTGTCGCCCTGCGCGACGATGATCCGCCGCAGGTTCGCGCGATGCTCGCCGGGAACCTCGTTCCACACCGTCTCGCCCTTGTGCTCGCCGAAATGGATCTTCTGGTCGGCCGTCGGCGCATTGAGGAAGATGCCCCAGCGGTACTCGGGCATCTTCACGTAATCGAAATTCGCCCAGCCGCCCGGATCGACGCTGACGGCGGTGCGCAGGTAGACCTCGTGGTTCTGCGACCCGACCGGGCCGAGCTCGCGCCACCAGTCGATGAAGTCGGGCTGCCACTGCTCCAGGGCGCGCTGCAGGGACCGGTCGGTGGCGAGGTCCACATTGTTGGGAATCTTCTGGCTGTAATCGATGCTCATCGGGTTCTCCTGAACACGCTGCAATCCATGCACGGAACCGGGTTGGGCGGCAGTGTCGCCGCCGTCAGACCCGCTCCCAGTCGAACCGCGCCTTGCTGCCGGTGCCGAAGCACTTGAGGGCACCGTGCTCGCCGACGGCATTGGGCCGGGTGAAGATCCAGTTCTGCCAGGCCGAAAGTCGCCCGAACACGCGGGTCTCCATCGTCTCTGCGACGCCGAAGCGCAGGTTGGCCTCCATGCCGGTCAGGGCGTCGGGCGACATCGCCGCCCTCTCCTCCAGTGCGATGCGGATCTCGTCCCGCCAGTCGAGGTCATCCGGCGTCGCCGTCACCAGGCCCAGGTCCAACGCCTCCGCGGCGCGGATGCTGCGACCTTGCGCGCTCTCGAGCCTGGCGATCGCGTCGCGCTCCCGGTAATAGCGCGCGTCGATCCGGGACAGCCGGTCGACGCGCGGATAGGCGCCGAAATTGAGTTCGGACAGTGCGAGCGCCGGCGCATCGGCGTCGCCGTCGGGAAGCGCGAGCATGTAGCAGCGGTCCGCCGCGAGGGCGATCTCGAGCAGCGTTCCCGCGAAGCAGGACCCGGGCTCGACCAGGGCGAACAGCGTGCGCGAGCTGACGTCGAGGCGCGAGAGCGTCCGGCGCAGCATGCCCAGCGTCTCGCG
>DAHUXO010000188.1 GCA_027307095.1 Betaproteobacteria bacterium
CGATCCGATTCGGCGTCGATCACCAGCGCGTTCGCCGAACCGAGCTTCAGGCGTGCGGGATCGGGCGTCGTTGGGGCTGCCCACGCATGGGCCGCGAGAAAACTCGCAAAAACAATAGGTAGCAGTCGCTTCATCAGCAAGAATCTCAGAATTTTCTAGGGCGTTATCGCACACGCCTGGGCGGCGAGTCAACAGTCTTCTCGGAGAAGTAGCCTACAAGGCTCCTCGGACTGTTGCAGCGGCCGCAGCCGCCGGCGCGGCATTGGGCTCGCGCAGGGCGCCGCCATCGCTTTCCGGGGCCTCCTCGGCCGGATCCGCGGCGCCAGCGCCCTCCCCCGCACCCGAGCGCCGCTCGTCCTGCTGCAGGCGCCACATTCTCGAATACGCACCGTCGGCTGCGAGCAGCGCCGCGTGGGTACCGCGCTCGATGATCCGGCCATGCTCGAGCACCAGGATCTCGTCGGCATCGACGATCGTCGACAAACGATGCGCGATGGTCAGGGTCGTCCGATCGCGCGCGATCTGCTTCAACTCGGCCTGGATCGCCTTCTCCGATTTGGAGTCGAGGGCGGAGGTCGCCTCGTCGAAGATCAGGATCGCCGGATTCTTGAGGATCGCGCGCGCGATCGCGACCCGCTGCTTTTCGCCACCGGAGAGCTTCAGCCCGCGCTCGCCCACCGGCGTCTGGTAGCCCTCGGGGAGCCGGGCGACGAAATCGTGGATCTGCGCGAGGCGTGCCGCCTGCACGACCTCGTCGCGCGATGCGCCGGGCCGGCCGTAGGCGATGTTGTACTCGATCGAATCGTTGAACAGTACCGTGTCCTGCGGGACGATGCCGATCGCTTCGCGCAGCGTCGACTGCTGCACGTCGCGCAGGTCCTGCCCGTCGATGACGATGCGACCGCCGGTGACGTCGTAGAAGCGATAGAGCAGCCGCGCCAGCGTCGACTTGCCCGATCCCGACGGGCCCACGACCGCCACGTTGTGCCCGGCCGGGATCGAGAACGTCACGTCGTGCAGGATCTGCCGGTTCGGCTCGTAGGCGAAGTCGACGTGCTCGAAACGGACCGCGGCCCCGCGAGTGGCGAGCGGCGGCGCGCCCGGCCGGTCGGTGATCTCGGCGTTCTCGCCGACCAGGCGGAACAGACGCTCCATGTCGGCCAGCGCCTGCTTGATCTCGCGGTAAAGCACTCCGAGGAAATTGAGCGGGATGTAGAGCTGGATCATGAACGCGTTGACCAGCACCAGGTCGCCGATGGTCATCTTGCCGGCGACCACGCCGACCGTCGCGCGCCACATGATCAGCGCCACCGCAACGGCGATGATCGCGCTCTGCCCGACATTGAGCGCCGACAGCGACGTCTGGCTCCTGACAGCGGCCTTCTCCCAGCGCTGCAGGCTTTCGTCGTAGCGCGTCGCCTCCCATTCCTCGTTGCCGAAATACTTGACCGTCTCGTAGTTCAGGAGGCTGTCGATCGCCCGCGTGTTGGCCTTGGAGTCGAGCTCGTTCATCTCGCGCCGGAAATGCGTGCGCCACTCGGTGATCGTCACCGTGAAGAAGATGTAGATCACGAGCGCCACGGCGGTGATCGCCATGAACGTCCAGTCGTAGCGCTCGATCAGGATTGCCGACACCAGCGCGATCTCGACCAGCGTCGGGAGAATCGAGAACAGCGTGAAGCTGATCAGTGCCGAGATGCCGCGCTGCCCGCGCTCGACGTCGCGCGTCAGCCCGCCGGTCTGTCGCCCCAGGTGGAAGCGCAGCGACAGTGCGTGCAGGTGCCGGAACACCTTCAGCCCGATCTTGCGCACCGCGCGCTGCGTCACTTTGGCGAAGAGGTATTCGCGCAATTCGGTGAAGAGCGTCGTCGACAGCCGAAGCAGGCCGTACGCAACCAGCAGAGCGAGCGGAACCGCCAGGATCGCCGTGCGCTGATCGAGACTGTCGACGATCCGCTTCATCACCAGCGGCACGCCGACGTTCGCGAGCTTGGCGATGACGAGGCACGTGAGCGCCACGGACACGCGCACGCGGTACTCCCAGAGATAGGGCAGCAGCGTGCGGATCGTCTGCCAGTCGCCGCGACGCGTGCGCGGCGTCGCGCTGTCGGCCGGCAGCGGCAAGGAGCTCGAGCGGTGGCGCATAAATCGGGTCGGAGCCGCAATATCCCGTCAATTTAACGCTGTGGCCACCCGCTGCGCCACCATTCGTCGCCGCCGTAGCGCAGGACGCCCATCGCCACGCGGACGACGCCATAGGCGATCCACGACAGTCCCTTGGCGAAGCGCGAGCGCTGCGCCCAGTCCTGCGGCGGTACGGGACGCGCCCCGGACTCGATCATAGTCACCAGCTCTGCGCGCAGTTCGTGTGCGAAGACCCGATCGCGGACGAATACGTTGGCTTCACGAGCCATCAGGAACGAGTAGGGATCGATGTTCGACGAGCCGACGGTCGCCCATCGCGAGTCGACGACGGCGACCTTGGCGTGCAGGAACGATCGATGATATTCCTGGATCGCGACCCCGGCTGCCAGCAGCTGCCCGTACAGCGCGCGTGATGCCCAGTGCAGGAGCTTGAATTCGACGCGGGCCTGCAGCAGCAACGTCACGTGGACGCCGCGCGCTGCCGCCGCGACCAAGGCGCGCCGGAACCTCACCCCCGGAAAGAAATACGCGGTGGCAATGACGATCTCGGAACGGGCGGTGCGCAGCGCGGCGAGATAGGCGCGTTCGATGTCGCGGCGATGACGCAGATTGTCGCGGATCGTGAACTTCGCCGTCTGCGTACCCGTGGGAGCCACCGGATGCTCGTCGGCGAACAGTGGGACCGCGGAGCTTCGAAGTTGCGTGAACTCGACGATCGCCCATACGCGCTGCATTGTCTGCACGATGGGCGCCAGCAGCGGACCTCGCACGCAGACGGCAAAATCGACGCGCGGCGGCTTGTGGCCCGGGGTGTGCATGTCGTCGATGACGTTGATGCCGCCGACGAATGCGATGCGCCCATCGACGTGGCACAGCTTGCGGTGCAGGCGACGCAGCCGATGCGAGCGGAACTGCCACGGTGCGATCTCCGGCCGGTATTTGAGGAGGTCGACGCCACCACCCAGCAGATGACGCTCCAGCTCATCGTTCAGGTAATGGCGAGCACCCCAGCCGTCGACCAGAACGCGCACGACGACGCCACGTACGGCGGCTTCGACGAGCGCGTCGGCAATCCGGCGTCCCGCCGCGTCGTCGGCGAAAATGTAGGTCTCGAGCCAGATCTCGCGTTCGGCCACCGCGAACGCCTCCAGCAGCGCGGGAAAGTACTCGGCGCCGTTGCGCAGCAGCGTCACGGAGTTCCCCGCCGTGTAGCGGTTCATTGCGAGACCGGCGATGCGCACGTTCAGCGCCTGCGCTTCGGAACGAGCTCGAAGGTCGCCGCGAGTGCGGCGTGATCCGACATCCGCACCCCCGCGGTCACGTAGTGGACCTTGGCGTCGACCACTTTCAGTCCTCGCGCGTAGATCCGGTCGAGCCTGAACACCGGGAGCAGCGACGGGTAGGTACGCGCCGGCCGGCCGGTGACTTCCTCGAACACCTCGACCAGGCTCAGCGCATCGGTCAACGTGCGGTCGCCCTTGCTGCGCCAGTCGTTGAAGTCGCCGGCGATGATCAGCGGCGCCGAATGCGGAACTGTCGCCTCGATCCGGTCGACGAGTGCGTGGATTTGCAGCTGCCGCCCGCGCTCGAAGAGCCCCAGGTGGACGTTGATGCAATGCAGGCTCGGCTGCCCCTCGCCCAGCTCGATCTCGCAGTGCAGCAGCCCGCGGCTCTCGAACAGATGCGCCGAAATGTCGAGGTTCTCCTGCGACAGCATCGGGAACCGCGACAGCAGCGCGTTGCCGTGGTGGCCGTGCGGGTAGACGGCGTTCTTGCCGTACGCGACCTCGTGCCAGTACGCGTCCGCGATGAACTCGTGCTGCGGGCTGCCCGGCCAATTGATGTAGCGATTGGCGTGCCGCTCATGGGTGTGCAGCACTTCCTGCAGGAACACGATGTCCGCGTCCAGGCCGCGCAGCCGCTCGCGCAGCTCGTGTATCACCACCCGCCGCTTGAGCTGCGAGAATCCCTTGTGGATGTTGTAGGTTGCGACGGTGAAGCGAATCGGCGTTGCGTCAGCCATGGCGTCCATCTTAGCGCGCCCGCCGCCTCGGGCGTGGCGCCGCGACGCTTGTCGATGGATCCGTAGCTGCCAGACATCACCCCCGGCCCCGCGACCCTGGGCCGGAACCCCGCTCGAGTCCCGCAGCGTCCAGCGCGCCCTCGACGGGATTCGCGAAGGGCCCCGCAATCCGCAGCACGCCCTGCCGGTGGAACGCGTCGAGCCAGGCGCAGCGCGCCGCAGGGAGTCGCAACGGTCGGTTCAGTGCCTCCAGAATTCGCGCGAGGCGATGCGCGCGCCCTCGGCCATCGCAGCCAGCTTCGCCCAGACGACGTCGGGGTCGACCGCGGCCTGCCCGACCCAGGTGCCGAAGCCGCAGTCGCTGCCGGCGATCACGTTTTCGCGGCCCACGAACTGCGCGTACCGGCCGATGCGCTGTGCGATCAGCTCGGGATGCTCGATGAAGTTCGACTTGGATTCGATGACGCCCGGAATGAGCAGCTTACCTTCCGGCAGCTTCACGGTTTCGAACAACCTCCATTCGTGCGCGTGGCGCGGATTGGCCGCCTCGAGGGCGATGGCGGAGGGCCGGGCGCGGAACACGATGTCGACGACGTCCGCCAGTGGCACGTCGCAGTGGTGCGGGCCCTCGTAGTTGCCCCAGCACAGGTGCATGCGGAGCTGCTCGGGCGAGATGTTCGCGACCGCGTGGTTGAGGGCCTCGACGTGAAGCTCCGCCTTCTTGCGCCACTGCGCCAGGCTGAGGTCGGCATACTGGATATGCCGTCCCATCCCGAGGTCCGGGCAGTCGATCTGCAGGACGATGCCGGCGTTGGCGATCGTCTCGTACTCCTGCCGCATCGCGTCGGCGATCGCGAACAGGTAGGCTTCCTCGGTCGGGTAGTGCTCGTTGCGGAAGAACAGCGACACCACGCCCGGTGACGCCGCGGTCAGGAACGCGTCCTGGACTTCGACCGAGGCGAGCGCCGCCTTCAGGTGGTCGACGTCGTCCCGCGCCCCCTGCGGATCGCGCACGCCGATCGCCGCATTGCATGCCGGCGTCTTCCGGCGCGACCTCCCGGGATCTCCGAACACGCGCTTCTCGAGGCTCGGGAAGCTGGCCAGGTCCTGATATACGAACGTGTTGCCCGCGCCGCCGAATCCGCTCAGGCGATCCTTGATGTAGGTCGCATAGCTCGGCTTGCTCATCTCTCCGTCATTGACGACGTCGACGCCCGCGGCAGCCTGCTTGCGCACGACGTCGGCGACGGCAGAGGCGACCCGC
Source organism: Betaproteobacteria bacterium (assembly GCA_027307095.1). GTDB lineage: Bacteria > Pseudomonadota > Gammaproteobacteria > Burkholderiales > Casimicrobiaceae > VBCG01. The sequence goes on from DAHUXO010000188.1 coordinate 5,433, forward strand.
TGCGAAAGCGCAGCAGCGTCCACCGGCACGCCTTCCTCCTTGGCGTACATCATCCGGATCAGGTCTTCCGGTCGCGGAAGGCTGCCCGTGTGCGTCGTGAGAAAACGATCGCTGCTGCGCTTCATGACAGTCCCCAGAAAATTCCAGTTGTGGGCGTCGACCCGGTGGGGGTTCAAGCGCCACGAGACCTTGCGCCGATGTCACGACGCGCCTGCCGTGATGATAGCAATGTGCAAGGAACAGCATGCCCACGCCGACCCCGCTTTCCGGGTCCAATCCTGTGCCGGCGCACATCATGAACGCGGCCATTCAGGATCGACAGCGGTGTCGGTGATCACCGTCTTCGTTGAGGTGGTGCCGCTGCGGTGGTTGCCACACGCCGAAGTTTCCTCGATCGACTTCCTTTCAGGTCAAACCTCGACTGCCTCCCCGGCACAGCCGGGGGGCCCCCTTGTCAGGCTAGAAATACGAAGGAGCTTCCGGCAGCGGCTGACCGCAGGCGCACACGCCCGAATGCTTCTCGTAGTCGCTCATCTTGTAGCACGCCGTGCACCGCACCCAGAGCGGATTGATGTGATCGGGAACCCAGACGCTGGTGAACGCGGCTTTCCCCAGGTCGGTCCAGAACCTCTGCATCGCCTGCCGGTGGGTGCCGCCGCGCACCATCTGCTTCGCCTGCTCGGGCTTCTCCCAGGCGGAGATCGTCACGCCACGGCCGCCGATTCGCAGCGTGGACAGACCGATGAACCCGTCCATGCGCAGCATCTCGGTTGCGGTGGTCCGAGTCAGGTTGCGGATTTCCTCGGTCTCCTCGTCGGTGTTCCAGATCGTGGTGATGCCGAACGCGCCCGGCTTCGTCTTCTTGCCCGAATGCACGGCAACCGACATGCCGAAGGAGAACGGACCGACCGTGTGCGGCTGCACCAGCACCTGCAGCCCCAACTGGTCCGGAACGGCCCGGGTATCGAAGTAGCCTTTCACGGATCGGATCCCGTCGGGCCCGATCTCGATGACGTCGACCCCCGGAAGCGACACCGTCCGACCCGTCGGCGGCAGTCCCTGAAATGCGCCCGTATTCGTGCCCTTCATGACCCACTCGGCCACGACCCTGCCCGGGCCCGCCTCGGCGATGCTCGCGATCTCGAACGACAGATCGGGGAACGCGTCCCACAGGCGTCGCGCATTCGCGCCGATGGCGTCGCCCGAAATCCCGCCCGTCGTGGGATCGCGATAGGTGCCGCCGCCAGCGAAGGTCCCGACGTTCGCGGCGGCGTCAT
>DAHUXO010000235.1 GCA_027307095.1 Betaproteobacteria bacterium
TGACCTTGCCCTGCGGCGTCAGCACGTAGATCGACTCGGTGAACAGGCTGCTCTTGAAGGCCGCGAGCCAGTCGCCGGTGTCGGACACCGCGTCCTTCCAGTCGAGGATCTGGCGCAGCCACGCGATCTTGTCGTCGAAGCCCGCGTCGCGCCGCGCGGACGATCCGTCGGATTCCTTGTAGCGCCAGTGCGCGGCGACGCCGTACTCCGAGTGCCGGTGCATCTCGTGAGTCCGGATCTGGACCTCGAGTGCCTTGCCCTCGGGCCCGGTGACGGCGGTATGCAACGACCGGTAGTTGTTGGCCTTGGGCTTCGCGATGTAGTCGTCGAACTCGCCCGGCAGCGGCGTCCACAGCTGGTGGACGACGCCGAGCGCCACGTAGCAATCGCGGACCGATCCGACCAGGATGCGCACGGCGCGGATGTCGTAGAGCGCGTCGATCCCGGCGCCCTTGCGGCGCATCTTCTTGAAGATGCTGTAGATGTGCTTGGGCCTGCCGCTGACCTCCGCGGCGATGCCGACCGATGCCAGCTCGCGCTTCAGCAGCGCGATGACGTTCTCGATGTAACCCTCGCGATCCTGCCGCCGCTCGTCGAGAAGCCGCGCGATGCGCCGGTACTCGTCGGGCTCGAGCGCGCGCAGCGAAAGATCCTCGAGCTCCCACTTGACCTGCCAGACGCCGAGGCGATTGGCGAGCGGCGCATAGACATCGATCACCTCGCGCGCGACGGCGCGACGACGCCCGGCATCGCCGGTCATCAGCCAGCGCATCGTCTGCGTGCGCTCGGCGAGCTTGATCAGGACCACGCGGATGTCCTCGACCATCGCCAGCAGCATCTTGCGCAGGTTCTCGGCCTGCAGCGCGCGTTCGTGCGCGTCGGCGCCTGCGGCAACGGCGTGCACCGAGTCCATCCTCGCCACGTCGACGACCAGCGTCGCGACGTCCTCGCCGAACGCGGCCTCGACCGCGGCGGCATCGAAGCCGGCGACGGCCGGCAGGCCGAGCAGCAGTGCCGCAACCAGCGACTCGGGATCGAGTCGCTGGGCGGCGAGAATGGTTGCGGTGCCGAGCGCGGTTTCGATCAAAAGCTCGCCATCGTGGCCGCGCGCATCGCCGAGGCGCGCGCGGGCCACGTCATAGGCCGCGGCGACACGCTCGCGGTCGGCAGCGGTGTAGACCGGCGACAGCGATGAAAGCCAGGCGGCGACCGCCTGCGGCGCGGCGGCTTGCGGCGCGGCGTGCGTGACCGCGACCATCGGCGGACCCTAGAGCGCCTGCCCGGCAGCCTTGGCGATCGCGTGCGCGAGGGCCTCGGCGTGTCCGTCGGCCATGCTGCGCTCGCGCGCCTCGACCATGACGCGCAGCACCGGCTCGGTGCCGGAAGGCCGGAGCAGCACGCGCCCCGCATCGCCGAGTTCGGCGACCGCGGCGCGCTCGGCGCGCTTCACCGCCGCGCTGCCCCGCCAATCCCAGCCACGGCGCACCGGTACGTTGATCAGCCGCTGCGGAAACAGCGCGACCGCCTTGGCAGCTTCGGCGAGCGTCGTCTTCTGCTCGATCAGGGCGCGCAGGACGGCGAGCGCTGCGACGATCGCGTCGCCGGTCGTATGCTTGTCGCGACAGATCAGGTGGCCCGAATTCTCGCCGCCGAGCTGCCAGCCGCGCTCCATCAGCTGCTCGAGCACGTAGCGGTCGCCGACCCTCGCGCGCACCAGCGATATCTGCGACTTCGCGAGCGCCTGCTCGAAGCCGAGGTTGCTCATCAGCGTGCCGACCACGCCGCCCGCCAGGGCGCCGCGGCGCTGGTAGTCGCGGGCGATGACGTAGAGCAGCTGATCGCCGTCGTAGAGTCGCCCCTCGCCGTCGGCCATCACCAGGCGGTCGCCGTCGCCGTCGAGCGCGATGCCGAGATCCGCTCCGTGCGCACGCACCTGCGCCACGAGGTGCTCGGGATGCGTGGCCCCGACGCCGTCGTTGATGTTGGTGCCGTTCGGCGCGTCGCCGACCGCGATCACGTCGGCGCCGAGCTCGTGGAACACCGGCGGTGCCACGTGGTAGGCGGCACCGTGGGCGCAATCGACGACGATCTTGCGCCCGCGCAGGTCGAGCTCGTTCGGAAAGGTGCTCTTGCAGAACTCGATGTAGCGCCCGGCCGCGTCGCCGACACGGAACGCCTTGCCCAGGTCCGCAGGAGGCGCGCACGTGAGCGGCGCATCCATCGCCGACTCGATCGCGAGCTCGACGTCGTCGGGAAGCTTGGCCCCGCGCTGGGAGAAGAACTTGATGCCGTTGTCTTCGAACGGATTGTGCGATGCGCTGATCACGATGCCCGCGGACAGCCGCAGCGCGCGCGTCAGGTATGCGATCGCCGGCGTCGGCAGCGGACCGCAGAGGTAGACGTCGACCCCTGCCGCGGCGAGTCCGGCCTCGAGGGCCGCCTCCAGCAGGTAGCCCGAGATGCGCGTGTCCTTGCCGATCAGCACCGCCGGCCGCTCACCGCGCGCGGCGTTGCCGGTGGCAAGCGTGCGCCCCGCGGCCCAGCCGAGCTTCAGGACCAGCTCCGGCGTGATGGGCTCCTCGCCGACGTGCCCGCGCACTCCGTCGGTGCCGAAATGACGGCGTTGCTTCCCGGTCCTGTCGCTCATTCGAGGCCTTTGCGCAATTGGAGTCCTGTCCAGGGTTCGATCGCCCGCCAGACCGCGAAAGCATCGACGGTTTCGCGCACGTCGTGCACGCGCACGATGCGCGCGCCGCGCAGCGCGGCTGCGAGCGCCGCGGCCACGCTCGCCGACATCCGCCCGCCGACATCGCGCCCGGTGAGCGCTCCGAGCGTCGACTTCCGTGACAAGCCCGCCAGCACCGGAAACCCGAGACCGACGATCGCATCCAGGCAGTGCAGCAGATCGAGATTATGCGCGACCGACTTGCCGAAGCCAAAGCCCGGGTCGACGACGATACGATCGGACGCGATGCCGGCATCGGCGCAGGCCTGCGCCCGCGCGGCGAGGAACGCCCGGACCTCGGCGACGACGTCGGTGTTGTGCGGAGCCTGCTGCATCGTCCGCGGCTCGCCCTGCATGTGCATCAGGCACAGCGCCGCATCGCTGCCGGCGATGGCCTCGATGGCGCCCGGCGCCGTGAATGCCTTGACATCGTTGATCATCGACGCCCCCGCGGCGACCGCCGCCCGCATCACTGCCGGCTTCATCGTGTCCACTGAAACGACGGCGCCCTGCGCCGCCAGCGCTTCCACGATCGGGATCACGCGCTCCTGCTCGACCTCCTCCGGCACGGGTGCTGCGCCCGGACGCGTCGACTCGCCGCCGATGTCGACGATGCACGCGCCCTCCTCGAGCAGGCGGTGCGCATGAGCGAGCGCCGCTTGGCGGTCGAGGCGGCCGTCGGCGGAAAACGAATCGCCGGTGACGTTGACGATCCCCATCACGCAGGGCGACGACAGGTCGATCTCGTGGCGGCCGCAACGGAGGATGGTCATCGGAGTGCTCGCATGGCGCGTCGGAGGCCGGTGAAACAAAAAGGAGGTGCACGTCGCCGCGCACCTCCTCTGTCCAGCCCCGCGCGGACGCTAGGCGGGATTCGCCGACGGCGCCGCTTCGCCCGGGGGCGCCGACGGACCGGGCGGCGTGCCCATCGCCGCCGCCGACGACACCTTCGGCGGTCGCGGAGGCTGGCCGGACATGATGTCGCCGATCTGGTCGGAATCGACCGTCTCGAGCTCGAGCAGCGCCTTCGCCATCGCCTCGACCTTGTCGCGATTGTCCTCGATCAGCTTGCGCGCCAGCGCGTATTGCTGGTCGATGATGCCGCGGACCTCGGCATCGACCTTTCGCATCGTCTCCTCGGACATGTTGACGGTGCGCGTGATCGAGCGGCCGAGGAAGATCTCGCCCTCGTTGTCACCGTAGACCATGGGACCCATCAGGTCGCTCATGCCGTAGCGCATCACCATGTCGCGGGCAATGTGCGTAGCGCGCTCGAAGTCGTTGGAGGCACCGGTGGTCATCTGGTTCATGAACACCTCCTCCGCGATGCGGCCCCCGAACAACACCGCGATGGTGTTCAGCATCCGCTCCTTGTCCATGCTGTAGCGGTCGCTCTCGGGCAGCTGCATCGTCACGCCCAGCGCACGACCACGCGGGATGATCGTGACCTTGTGCACCGGGTCGGTCTTGGGCAGGAGCATCGCGACGACGGCGTGCCCCGACTCGTGGTACGCCGTGTTGCGGCGCTCCTCCTCGGGCATCACGATCGAGCGGCGCTCGGTGCCCATGATGATCTTGTCCTTGGCACGCTCGAAATCGAGCATGTCGACCAGCCGCTTGTTGCCGCGGGCCGCGAACAACGCCGCCTCGTTGACGAGGTTCGCGAGATCGGCGCCGGAGAATCCCGGCGTGCCGCGCGCGATGATGTCGGCCTTGACGTCGGGTCCGAGCGGCACCTTGCGCATGTGGACGAGCAGGATCTGCTCGCGGCCACGGATGTCGGGCAGCGGCACGACGACCTGGCGGTCGAAGCGGCCGGGGCGCAGCAGCGCCGGATCGAGGACGTCCGGACGGTTCGTCGCGGCGATCACGATGACGCCCGCGCTGCCCTCGAAGCCGTCCATCTCGACCAGCAGCTGGTTCAGCGTCTGCTCGCGCTCGTCGTTGCCTCCGCCGAGGCCCGCGCCCCGCTGCCGGCCGACCGCGTCGATTTCATCGATGAACACGATGCACGGCGCGCTCTTCTTCGCCTGCTCGAACATGTCGCGCACGCGCGCGGCACCGACACCGACGAACATCTCGACGAAATCGGAGCCCGAGATCGAGAAGAACGGCACCTTCGCCTCGCCGGCGATCGCCTTGGCGAGCAGCGTCTTGCCGGTGCCGGGCGAGCCGACCATCAGCACGCCGCGCGGAATGCGGCCACCGAGCTTCTGGAATTTGGAAGGATCGCGCAGGAACTCGACGAGCTCGGCGACTTCCTCCTTCGCCTCGTCGCAACCCGCGACATCGGCGAAGGTCACCGTGTTGTTCGCCTCGTCGAGCATGCGCGCCTTGCTCTTGCCGAAGCTGAACGCGCCACCCCTGCCCCCGCCCTGCATCTGGCGCATGAAGAAGATCCACACGCCGATCAGCAGCAGCATCGGGAACCACGAAATGAAGATCTGCGCGAGGAAGCTCTGTTCCTCCTCGGGCTTGGCCTCGACCTTGACGCCTTCCTTGACCAAGTCGCCGACCATCCAGATGTCGCCGGGGCTGTAGGTGACGTAGTTCTTCTTGTCGGTCGACACCCACTTGATCGTCCTGCCGTCGACGCTCGCCGATTCGACGCGCCCGTCGCGCGCCGATTGCATGAAATCGGAGTACGCGACGGTGTCCTTCGCGGTCTGGCGCGAATCGAACTGCTTGACCACCGTCAGGACGACCAGCCCGATCACCAGCCAGACGCCGATATTCTTCAAGAGGTTGTTCAAACCAAACTCCTTCCGGCCGGCCCCGTGACCGGCACCTGCCGCACATCGGTGCGGCGCCAACTGCCCCGAGGTATCGCCGCGGATGCCCCCGCACCGGTACCTGCTGCCATTTTAGCGTTGATTCGAGACCCCGTCGCGGCCGCTGCCGCAGTAATCGTGCCAATTCGAGACAAATCAGTCGTGATCGGGAGCCTGTCTCCCGGAAGCGACAGTCATCCCGCTTCCCGCAGGCCCTTGGCGACCACGTAATGCTCGCGGCTGCGATCGCGCGAGGCCTTCGGTTTGCGCAGGTAGACCTTGGTGAAATGCCGTGCGACCAGACGCTGAAACTCCGCAAGCCCCGCCCCCTGGAACACCTTGATCACCAGATCGCCCCCCGGCTGGAGGTGGGTGCGGGCGAATTCCAACGCAAGCTCGGCGAGATGGACGCTTCTTGCCTGGTCGGCAGATTCGATTCCCGAAAGATTGGGGGACAGGTCCGAGAGCACAAGGTCCACCGGCGCTCCCGAGAGCTTTTGTTCGACAGCGGCGATGCCCTCGTCCGACGCGAAATCGCCCTGCACGAACTCGACGCCGGCGACCGGGGTCATCGGCAGCAGATCGATGGCGACGATCCGGCCCCCGGGTCCCAGGCGCTCGCGCAGGACCTGCAGCCAGCTTCCCGGCGCCGCACCGAGGTCGACGACCGTCATGCCTGGCCGCAGCAGCCGGTCGCGCTCGGCAAGCTCCTGCAGCTTGAACGCGGCGCGCGAGCGATAGCCCCGCCGCTGCGCCTCGCGCACATAGGGATCGCTGACGTGCTCGTGCATCCACGCCTTGCCGAACCGGTGTTTCTTGCCGGAGGGGTTGAGGGGGCCGCTCATCGCCGGTCGCGCGCGCGGGGGTTGCGGGCACGGCTCTGCGGGCGGGCCGACGACCGCATCGACGACATGGGCATCCGGCACCCCAGGCCGGCGCGGGCCGGCGCGGGCACGGCGGCAAATCCTCGACTGCAAGCAGGAATCACGGGCGGAAACTCGAACCGGCGAGCGACCATCCTAGCATCGCGACGGCGACGGCGACGGGCGCCGCGGCCGCGCCCGGACGGCCGAGGACGTTAGAATCGGGCGATGGAAACCCTGACCCCCGCTTTGCGCCGCGAGCTGCGTGCCCGCGCGCATCACCTGCACCCGGTCGTCGCCATCGGACAACATGGCCTGACCCCGCCCGTCCTGCACGAGATCGACGTGGCGCTCACCGCGCACGAACTGATCAAGCTTCGCGTGTTCAGCGATGATCGCTCGGAGCGCGAAACGCTGCTGGGGCGCATCTGCGACGAGCTGTCCTGCGCCCCGGTGCAGCATCTGGGCAAGCTGCTGGTCCTGTGGCGCAAGAGGGAGGAGCCGAAGGTGGTGGATGCGCCGCGCGCACCGCGCGCGAGGCGCCCGGCGAAGCCGCCCAAGCCGCAGCACAAACACCTGCCCGAGGGGCGGCCGACGGCCAAGGGACGGCGCCCGCGCGCCATTGCGTCCGCTGCGTCGATCGCGTCCACCGCGCCGGCGGCTGGCGCCCGGCGTCGGCGTGGCGGGGCCGCCGAGGCGCCAGTGGGGGTTCCACGCGCCGCGGCTCCTCGCCGCCGGCGCACTCGCTAGCGCTGCCGCAGTCAG
>DAHUXO010000249.1 GCA_027307095.1 Betaproteobacteria bacterium
TGACCCGCGCACCCGAGCGCATTGCCAATGTCGCCGAGGTCGCGGACGAGGCGGGCCTTGCCAAGGGCACCGTCTACCTCTATTTTCCGAGCAAGGACGCGCTGCTGCTCGCGCTGCACGAGCGCCACGTCGAGGGCTACTTCAGCGCGCTGATCGGGTTTCTCGAGCGCTCGCCCTCGGTCGCCATCGACGACCTGCTGGAAATCACCCTCTCGCGCCTCGCCGCCAGTCCGGCGTTCCTTTCGCTGGCCACGCGCTGCCTCGGCAGCATGGAGACCGACGTTCCGCGCGAGACCGCGCTGGCATTCAAGGCGCGGATGAGCGAGCGCCTCGCGAGCGCGGGCGCAGGGCTGGAGCGCCACTTTCCCGAACTCGCGCCGGGTGACGGCGTGGCGCTGTTGCGGCACACCTACGCGCTGATCCTCGGGCTGTGGCAGATGTCCTCGACGAACGCGGCGTCGGTCCGGATGCCCGGCGAGCCCTGCATCGGGCAGGCCTTCGCGTATCCGCAGGAGCTCGCGCGGGCGTTGCGTGCGCTGTGGGAAGGCACGATCGGGCCCCGCCTGCGCTCGCGCGAGGGCGAAAGCCCCGCGACGGTCGCATGAGGGCGTTACGGTAGAATTCGCCGCTTCCGCATCGCCCCGCAGCCTTCCGGAGTTCCCGCCATGCCGATTGCCCCGATCACCGAGATCGTCGCCGAGATGAAGGCGGGGCGGATGGTCGTCCTCGTCGACGAGGAGGATCGGGAGAACGAGGGGGACCTCGTGCTCGCCGCCGACTGCGTGACGCCCGAGGCGATCAACTTCATGGCGCGCTTCGGCCGCGGCCTGATCTGCATGCCGATCACCGAGGAGCGCGCGCGGCGCCTGAATCTCGCACCAATGGCCGCGGTGAACCGGTCGGTGCACGGAACCAATTTCACGGTGTCGATCGAGGCCGCGCAGGGCGTGACGACGGGCATCTCGGCTGCCGATCGCGCGCATACGATCCGCGTCGCGGCCGCGGCAGACGCCAGGCCCGAGGATGTCGTCCACCCTGGGCACGTGTTTCCGCTGGTCGCGCAGCCCGGAGGCGTGCTCGCGCGCGCCGGCCACACCGAGGCCTGCTGCGACCTCGCGCGCCTCGCCGGCCTGTCTCCTTCGGCGGTGCTGTGCGAGATCATGAAGGACGACGGTACGATGGCGCGCCTGCCCGATCTCGAGGTCTTCGCGACCGAGCACGGATTGAAGATCGGCTCGATCGTCGACCTGATCCACCATCGCAGCCGCACAGAGCGTCTGGTCGAGCGCATTGCCGAGCGTCCGCTGATGACGCCCGCGGGCGCATTCCGGCTGGTCGTCTATCGCGACAAGCTCTCCGACGCGACCCACCTCGCACTGGTGCGCGGGCCGATCGCCCCCGACGTCGAGACGCTGGTGCGCGTGCACGAGCCGCTGTCGGTCATCGACCTCCTGGAGGCCGACAGCACGTCGCATTCGTGGAGCGTGCTCGAGGCGCAGCGCGCGATCGCTGCGGCGGGGCGCGGCGTGATCGTGCTCCTGCACCGGACCGAGAGCCCGCAGGAGCTGCGTCGGCGCGCGATCGAAAGCGAGTCGCAGTCGTCGGCGAAGATGGACCTGCGCAACTACGGCATCGGCGCACAGATCCTGCGGGACCTGCACGTGGGCCGGATGCGGCTGCTCGCCCGGCAGCGAAAGATGCCGAGCATGGCCGGCTTCGACCTCGAGGTCACCGGCTACGAAGAGGCGCCGCCCGCGCGGCAGGCGTCGTAGCGTGCCGATCAAGCGCGTCCAGCCTGATCATCGCGGTGCGGGCCGGCGCGTTGCCATCGTCCAGTCGCGCTTCAATCCGCGCGTCGGCGACGGGCTGCTGGTCGCGGCGCTGCGCGCATTGCGCGAGGCAGGGGTCGCCGACGACGACATCACGATCGTCACCGTTCCCGGTGCGCTCGAAACGCCGCTGGCGCTGCAGCGCCTCGCGCAGCTCGGCGTCTACGATGCGCTGGTCGCGCTCGGCGCGGTGATTCGTGGCGACACCTATCACTTCGAGATCGTCGCCGACGAATCGGCGTCGGGCGTGTCGAGCGTCCAGCTCGAATACGGGATCCCGATCGGCAACGGCATCCTCACCTGCGACACCGACGCGCAGGCCGAGGCGCGGATGGACGCCAAGGGCTACGAAGCGGCGCTGGCCGCGCTCGAGCTCGCCAACCTGATCGACGCGATCGGCGGGCGATGAGCGCCGTCGGGTCGGCCCGAGGCGCGCAGCGCGCCCCTTCCGGGGGCAGCGCAGCGGCGGCAGCCGCAGCAGCCGCAGGCGTGGGGGTCGACCAGTGAGCAATGCGACTGCGCGCCGCCGTGCGCGCGAGCTCGCGCTGCAGGGGCTCTACGAACGACAGGTCGGCGCCAACGCCGACGCAGCGATCGAGGCGGATCTCGCCGCGAGCCCCGGTTACGCGCGCGCCGACCAGGACTATTTCCGCGAGCTCTGGAGCGGGGTGACGCGGGAATACGACAGCCTCCTCGCCGCCGTCGCACCGAAGCTCGACCGCAAGGCTGCCGCGCTCGCGCCGGTCGAGCGCGCGCTGCTCGTCATCGGCACCTGGGAGCTGCTCCGCCGCCCGGACATCCCGTATCGCGCGGTCATCAACGAGGCGATCGAGCTTGCCAAATCGTATGGCGGCACCGATGCCCACAAGTTCGTCAACGGCGTTCTGGACAAGCTTGCGCCGGAGCTGCGCGCGGACGAGATCCGCGCCGCCGCGAATCGCGGATGAACGAGTTCGAGCTGATCGAGCGCCACTTCCGGCGCGTGCCGCACAATCCGGAGGTGCGGGTCGGCATCGGCGACGATGGCGCGGTCATCGCGCCGGCGCCGGGCATGGAGTACGTCCTGACCGTGGACATGCTGGTCGAAGGACGCCATTTCGTCGCGGGCACGGATCCGGTGCGGCTCGGCCACAAGGCGCTTGCGGTCAACCTGTCCGACCTGGCCGCGATGGGCGCGCTGCCGCGCTTCGCGCTGCTCGCAGTGGCGCTCCCCGACGCCGACGATGCCTGGGTTGCCGCATTCATGCGCGGTCTCGATGCGCTGGCCCGCCAGTACGACGTCGAGCTGATCGGCGGAGACACGACGCGCGGGCCGCGCAATCTCTGCATCACCGCCATCGGCGAGCTGCCGGCAGGGTCGGCGTTGTTGCGCAGCGGAGCGAGTCCAGGCGACCGGATCTACGTTTCCGGCACGCTTGGCGACGCGGCATTGGCGCTGGCTGTCGCCGGCGGGCGCAGCGACGTCGACGCGCCTTCCCGTGCGGCGCTCGGCCGGCGGCTCGATGCTCCCGAGCCTCGCGTGGCACTCGGCGCTGCTTTGCGCGGCGTCGCGACGTCGGCGATCGACGTCTCCGACGGCCTGGTCGGCGACCTGGGCCACGTCCTCACGGCGTCGCGTGTCGGTGCGACAGTCGACCTCGCCGCGTTGCCTTGCTCGCCGGCGCTCCGGGCCAAGCTCGGCTCCGCCGAGCGCGAACTGGCGCTCGCCTGCCTGCTCGCCGGCGGCGACGATTACGAGCTGTGCTTCACCGCGCCATCCGCGATGGATGAGCACAACGAGGCGCTGGCGCTGGCATTGCGCCTGCCGCTGACGCTGATCGGAGAGGTCGGCGCGCACGCGGGGGGCCTCACGGTCCGCGACGAGAGCGGCAGAGCGCTCGCCCGGCTGCCGCAGGCCTTCGATCATTTCGGGTGAGAGGCACGGGGCGAGGATGCCGTCTCCGACGTTCGCGTTCCTGATCCGACGTCCGGCGCATTTCATCGCGCTGGGTTTCGGCGCCGGGCTCGCGCCGGTGATGCCGGGGACCTTCGGCACGCTGGTCGCGTTCCCGATCGCGTGGTGGCTGCAGGGTCACGCCGGCGCCGTGGGGTGGCTTGCCGCGATCGCCGGGCTCACGGTGATCGGCGCGTGGGCGGCGCAGGTGACCGGGACCGACCTCGGCAGTCCTGACGACGGCAGCATCGTGATCGACGAGATCGCCGCGTTCCTGCTGGTGCTGTACTTCGCGGGCGGCGACGCCATGCGGCAGGTCGCCGCGTTCGCGTTGTTCAGGTTCTTCGACATCGTCAAGCCGCCGCCGATACGCCAGCTCGACGCCGCGATCAAGAACGGCTTCGGCGTGATGCTCGACGACTTCGTTGCCGCGGGATACGCGCTGATCGTCCTCGCCATCGTCGTACGCATCGCCGGGAGCGCGTGATGGGCTGCGTCGCGACCGTCCGCGAAATCGAAGGCGTCGCCGCGGCGCGCGTCGAGGAAGCGGGCCTCAATGCGCTGCAGACGCAGCGGCAACTCTTCTACGATGGCTGGCTGCTGCGCCTTTCTCCGGGAAAGGCCCGGCGGGCGCGCAGCGTGAACGCCCATTTCGGCTCGACGCTTCCGCTGGACGCCAAGATCGCGCGCTGCGAGCGCCTCTACGCCGCCCATGAATTGCCGACGCTGTTCCGGGTGACTCCGTTCGTCCAGCCGCCACGGCTCGACGACGCGCTCGAGCGCCGCGGGTATCTGGCGTTCGACCCGACGCTGGTCCAGGTCGTGTCACTCGAGGCCGACCCCGGCTCGCCGGCCGATCCTGTGCCTTCTTCGGAACGCGAATCGCCAGGCTCCCCACCGGCCGAGCTCGCTTGCGTGCCAACCGACGAATTCGTGCGCGAGGTTGCGGCATTGCGCAGGTCGACCGACGTGCAGCGTGCTGCGCATCTCGAACGCCTCGCGGCGATGCCGCTTGCTGCGCGGACGATCGTCGCGCGCAGCGAGGGCAGGGTCGTCGCCTGCGGCCAGGCCATGCTGGACGGCGAACTCGCCGGAATCTTCGACATGCTGACCGACGAAGCCGCGCGCGGCCGCGGACTGGCGACGCGGATCGTCGCCGAGCTCCTGTCCTGGGCCCGCCGCGAGTCGGCGACGCACGCGTACCTGCAGGTCGATGCCGGGAACGCGCCGGCGCTCGCCGTCTACCGCAAGTTCGGCTTCGCGACCGCGTACACGTACCACTACCGGGCGCGCCCGGGAGAGTGCCGATGACCCGCAAGGTGGTTCGGTGAGCGGGACCGGCAACGATACGCTGGCGGCGAAGCTCGGCAGCCTCCTCCTCGCCGGCGGGCTGCGCGTGGTGAC
>DAHUXO010000251.1 GCA_027307095.1 Betaproteobacteria bacterium
GCTGCGGTGCGTGCCGCGGGCGTGTCCAGGGCCCGGGCAGCGCTCTCGACCTCCGCCATCAGCGCCGGGATGCCGGCGTCGTGCGCCGCGCGCGCGGCCCGGGCGAGTGCTGCGCGCGCGGCCCCGGACCGGATACGTCGCATCGCGATCCCCGCGACGACCAGCTCGTGGGCGGCGCGGAGCGCAGGCGGAAGGAACGCGGGGTCGAGGGCGGCGAGCCTGCGTTCGGCTTCGTCGAGACGTCCCATCAGGAGCAGGCGCCGGGCTTCGACATAACGCGCCTGCGCGGCGTTCACCCGGTCACCGTGCGCGTCGAGCATCGCCCGCGCCGCGTCGAGCGCCTTCTCGGGCCAGCCCAGGTCGCGCGAAGCGAGCGCAACCTCGGCCTCGGCGATCACGCAGCGGGCGCGGGCCACGGCCTCTCGCGGACCGAAGGCGCGCGCGGCACGCCGAAGGAGCGACCTCGCGCGTTCGAAGTCGCCGAGCTGCGCCATCGCGATGCCGCGAAGCGCCAGCGCCGGCGCGTCGTCGCGCAAGGCGACGCGCTTCAACGCGCCGAGGGGATCACCCGCCGCGAGTGCGCGCCCCGCGGCCGTGATCAGCGAGTCCATCGGAATCCCGCCACACTTGTAACTCCCATCGTGTCGCTGCCCCGCGCTAAGTTTATCCCGTCATCAACGAACGACGAGGAACGACGAATGGACACGCGAACGAAAGAAGCCGAAGCGACGACGACGCACGCGACCGGGACACGCGAGGAATGGCTCGCGGCACGCCTGGCGCTGCTCGAGGCCGAGAAGGAACTCACGCAGCGCAGCGACGAGCTGGCGCGGCAGCGGCTGGCGCTGCCGTGGGTTCGCATCGACAAGGAATATCGGTTCGACACTGATGCTGGGCGCGCCTCGCTGGCCGATCTCTTCCAGGGGCGCTCGCAGCTTCTCGTCTACCACTACATGTTCGGCCCCGAATACAAAGCGGGCTGCGCCACCTGCTCGACGATCGCGGACGGGTTCAACGGCTTCGCCGTCCATCTGGCCAACCACGACGTCGCGCTCGGCGCGGTGTCGCGGGCTCCGCTCGCGAAGCTCCAGGCCTACAAGCGGCGCATGGGGTGGACGTTTCCATGGGCGTCGTCGTTCGGCGGCGACTTCAACGCCGATTTCTACGTCTCGTTCACCGAGGAGCAGCAGCAGCGCGAGGGCGGCATCGAGTACAACTACCGGCGCGAGCCGGCGTGGGCAGTGCGCAGCGACGGAGGCATGGCGAACCGCATGCGGGGAACGCCCGTCGGCGACAACGCGGCCACGGCCGGGACCGACCCGGCGACCTACATACGCGAGAGGCCGGGCATGAGCGCATTCGTGCTCGAGGACGGCATCGTCTACCACACCTATTCGACGTTCGCGCGCGGCCTGGACGCCCTCTGGGGCATGTACCCGTGGCTCGACCGCGCCCCCAAGGGGCGCAACGAGACCGGTATCTGGTGGCGCCGCCACGACGAGTACGGCAAGCGCTGAGGCAGGCCATGGATGCGATGGGCGCGACGCCGATGCCGGGCGGCGGGACGATGTCGACGGTGTGGATGCCGATGCCCGGGCACACATGGCCCGGCGCCGCGGCATCGTTCCTCGGCATGTGGGTACTGATGATGGTGGTGATGATGCTGCCATCCCTGGTCCCGGCGCTGTGGCGCTACCGGCAGGCCGTCGGCAGAGGCGGCGCCAGCGCGACACGCCCGGGTTCGCCGCTCGCGCTGATGGGCGTGGGGTACTTCGTCGTGTGGACTGCGCTCGGAATCGCGATCTATCCGCCGGGTGTCGCGCTCGCGGCAGTCGAGATGCAGTGGCCTTCGCTGGCGCGCATCGTTCCGATCGCCGTCGGTGTCGTCTTCCTGATCGCCGGCGCACTCCAGTTCACTGCGTGGAAGGCGCGTCACCTTGCCTGCTGCCGCGAAGCGCCCGGGCGCAGCCTTGCGCTGCCGGCGGATGCCGCCACGGCGTGGCGTCACGGCCTGCGTCTCGGCCTCCACTGCACCGCGTGCTGCGCCGGCCTGATGGCGATCCTGCTGGCCGTCGGGGTCATGGACCTGCGCGCGATGGCCGCCGTCACGGCAGCCATCACCGCCGAACGTCTGGCGCCGGGCGGCGAGCGCGTCGCGCGAGTCATCGGCGCGGTCGTGGTCGGCGCAGGGTTGTTGCTGCTTCTGCGGGCCGTCGGGCCCCGGTGAACGATCAGCGCACCGCCCTCGAGTAGCCGATGGTACGGAGTTTCCCATGCCGGTCACGTGCCGGCGCGTCCGGTTGGCCCCGAGACTGGGCGGCGCATATGAAGCGCACGCGAGCAGCTGGACGACCCATCACTTGTTACGTTCGCGGTGCAGAAATAGCTCGATGGTTCGAAGGAAAATGAACCCGAATACGCAAAGAGCCCACGTCAGAACGACGGCGTACGGACCGACACTCGGCAAGAAGGGGAATCCGATGACGTTGAGCCAGAGACCTGCGACCGCGACAATCGATGCGGCGTAAATGATGAGGACCCATGGGGGAAATGGTCCCGGCTCGATCATGCGGCGACGGCGGAATTGAGTCACGAGAACGAATGTAAAGATCGAAGCGGCGGCTGCGCTGGACAACGGCCAAGTGATCGTGTTGGGGACATGAAGGAGATTTAGAAGCGTGGGAACCAGGGCCAGCGCAGTAACCAGAAGGCCGCCCTCAATGTAGAGTCGCACGAGGCGGAGGTGCCGGTCGGAAAGCTCGCCCCCCAGAGCACCTCGGAGCGTGACAATCACTGCCGAAAAACCGACAAAGGACAAGGAAAGAGCCGCCAGGCGAAGAAGATAGTCAGATTCCGACGATGTCACGAACGTATCCTCCCCGTCTCGTCAATGCATATCGCGACATCGCTGCCGATCCCGAACGCAGCGAAACGAACCCGGCACATGGGCGGGGTACGAGGCCGAACGTCGGAGCTAAGCCGGAGACAGCGGCGCCACGCCGTTGGCTCTCGGCTCGAGCGACGGGTTAGCAGTCTGCATACGATCACTTCGTGGCCGCGCCGACAAGGCACTCACCCGGCACCTCGAACCCATCAGGCGACTCGAAACTGCGCAGCGAGCCTTCCACTTCGTTCCACACGGACTCGCGTTCTTGAGGGGACAGGTGGGCCATCATGGCATTGAATGCACCGAAGGCTTCTCGGGCGACCCGCACGTACTCGACAGCACTGGCCATGCGATGTGGCACCGGGACGGCGCGAACCTCGGGGTCGGCAAATCCGGCTTGACGGAAGACGCCTTCGAGCACCCCGGGACCGCCAAGGCTGAACGGTCCGGGTTGCCCCGGAACGGGAGGCGGGAGTTGCGCGCGCCGGCGGATGATGGAGGCCGGCACGGCACCCCAACTGTTTCGATCGGGTGTCGAAAAGACGACGACGGCGACCCGGCCGCCCGCTCTCAGAGCACGGCGCCACTCGCGCAGCGCCGTCACGGGGTGCGGCATGTACATCAGGCCAAGCCGACACAGCACCGCATCGAAGGACGCGTCAGGGAGATCCAGTTTCTCGCCGTCCATGGCGCGGGTCTCGATCTGTTTGAGTCCCCGTTCACGGGCGACCTGGAGCGCAAGCTCGACGATCCCTTCCGAGATGTCGGTCGCCAGCACGTGACCGCTGGGGCCTACCCGTTCGGCGGCACTGACAGCCGGTTCGCCTGCGCCGGCGGCGATGTCCAGGATGCGCCGACCTGGCTGAATCCGGGCCAGGTCGAGCATCTGGCGGGTGACTTCGCCATACCAACGATCCAGAATGGGATTCCAGCGTCGCCATGCTGCGCCGTCCCTGTTCCATTGCTCTCGCTGCGCGTTCTTGTACTTCGCTGCGTCGAATGGGGGTTGCTGTTCGGCCACGCAAGTCCTCCGTCCGGTTAGACCTTGATGTTGGTTCGCGGTGGGGGATTCAGACTGCTAACCGTTT
>DAHUXO010000253.1 GCA_027307095.1 Betaproteobacteria bacterium
TTATCCACAGCGCATCCTGGGCTGGGGGCCGGCGCCTGAGTGGCTGGGGGCTGGCGCGAAAGTGACCACTCGCGCCGGCCCCATCGCAGCGGCGGCGACTGGCTCGCGTTGACAGAATGCGCGTAACGCGCTCTAATACAAGGCTTTTCCGCTATCGCCCGCAACCGAGTTTCCGCGTGGGCGTTCCGCGTGGGCGCGGCCACCGGCAACCTACAGGTCTTCGACGATGAAACGCACGTACCAACCTTCCAAGCTGCGCCGCGCGCGTACGCACGGGTTCCGCGCCCGGATGAAAACGGTGGGCGGCCGCAAGGTTCTGTCGGCACGCCGGGCCAAGGGCCGCGCCAGACTCACGGTCTGACGGTCATTGCCCCGCCGCCGCGCATCGGCAATTCCCGCTACCGGCTTCGCGGCATCGGCGCGTTCCAAGCCGTCTTCCGCGCCGGCACGCGTCACGACGCACGGTACCTGCAATTGATCGCCGCGCGCGCCGCGCAACCGCCCGGCCGCGTCGGCTACGTGATTGGTCGCAAAGTCATGCCGCTCGCGGTCGATCGCAACCGCCTGCGCCGCTGCCTGCGTGAAATGATCCGCGGCGCGCGCCCGGCCCTCGAAGCTTTCGACGTGATCCTGCGCATCAAGCGCAATGTCGCGCGCACCGAGATCGATCTGGTGCTGGGCGAAGCGCGGCAACTGCTCGCGAGGCTTTCCGAAGCTGCGGAATCGACGCAATGAAGCGCGTGCTCCTCGCGCTGCTGCGCGGTTACCAGTACCTGCTGCGCCCGATGCTGGGCTCGAACTGCCGCTTCTACCCGAGCTGCTCCGATTACGCGCGCGAGGCAATCGAACGCCACGGTGCGTTCGCGGGAACCTGGCTCGCGATCAGGCGTCTCGGACGCTGTCACCCTTATCATCCGGGCGGCTACGACCCGGTCCCCTGAACCAACACCATCGACATCCCTGGCGCGCGCATTCGCTGTTGCGCGATCGCCGCTGTGGCAACGGCAACCCGGAAACCCTGAATGGACATCCAACGCCTGATCCTCTGGCTCGTCTTCTCCTTTTCCGGCGTGATGCTGTGGCAGGCCTGGGAGCGCGAGCACAATCCACCGCTGCCGGTGCCGACGGCGCAAACCGCGGCACCGGTGCCCGGCCAGGCGGGAACGCCTTCCGGCCCGGGCGCGGTGCCCCCCGCAGCGACGGCCGGTCCTGGGTCCGCGCCCCCGGCCGGGGCCGTGCCCACCGGTGCGCTCGCGCCGGCCGGAAAGACGATCGAGATCCACACCGATCTCTACACGGCCGACATCGACACCGTCGGCGGGGCGATCACCCGCGACGGACTCGCGATGCACCGAAATGCCGAGGACAAGTCCAAGCCGTATTACGTCCTGCAGCGCAATGCCGACCGGACTTTCGTCGCGCAAGCGGGGCTGATCGGCGACGGCCTGCCCAATCACCGAACGCCTTATGAAGTCCTTCCCGGCCCGCGCTCGCTTCCGCCGGGCGCCGACCATTTCGACGTGAAGCTGCAGGCGGTCGCACCGAACGGCGACAAGGTCGTGCAGACGCTGACCTTCCACCGCGGAACCTACGTGATCGACGTCGCGTTCGACGTCACCAACGCCGGCACGGCGCCGATCAAGCCCGAGGCGTATTTCCAGCTGATGCGCGACACCAAGCAGGTCGGCGTGCAGAGCAGGATGGGGCCGAAGCCTTTCGTCGGCCCGGTCGTCTACGACGACCAGGACAAGTACAAGAAGATCGACTTCGCCGAGATCGACAAGGATGCGGCCGACCCCAGCCGCAAGCCGCCGTACACGCAGACCACCGACAACGGCTGGGTCGGCATGGTCGAGCACTACTTCGTCGTCGCATGGCTGCCGCCGGAGACCCCGAAAATCGAGCGCCGCTTCTACACGACCAAGCTCGACAACGGCCTCTACACGGCGGGGGTCCGCTATTCCGAGGGAACGATCGCTCCGGGGGCGACGGGCGTCATCCACGCAAGCCTCTACGCAGGTCCGCAGGACCAGGAGGCGCTGTCCAAGCTCGCCAAGGGTCTGAACCTGGTCGTCGACTACGGCATCTTCACGATCATCGCCGAGCCGCTGTTCCTGCTGCTCAAGTTCCTGCACAAGCTGATCGGCAACTGGGGCTTCGCGATCATCGTGATGACGATCATGATCAAGGGCGCGTTCTACCCGCTGAACGCGACGTCGGCGCGCTCGATGGCGAAGATGAAGCTGGTCGCGCCGAAGATGAAAGCGCTGCAGGAGCAGTACGCGAACGACAAGCAGCAGCTCCAGATGAAGATGATGGAGCTCTACAAGCAGGAGAAGATCAACCCGCTGGGCGGGTGCCTGCCGATCGTCGTGCAGATCCCCGTATTCATCGCGCTGTACTGGGTGCTGTTGTCGGCGGTCGAGCTGCGCCACGCGCCGTGGATCGGCTGGATTCACGACCTGTCGGCCCCGGACCCGTGGTTCGTGCTGCCGGTCATCTACGCGATCACCGCCTACCTGCAGGTGCGGCTGTCGCCGACCCCGATCTCCGATCCGGTGCAGGCGAAGGTGATGCAGATCATGCCGGTCGCGTTCTCGATCATGTTCCTGTTCTTCCCGTCGGGGCTGGTGCTCTACTGGCTGGTCAACAACCTGCTGCAGATCGCGCAGCAGTGGCACGTGAATCGGGTGCTGACCAAAGAGACCGAGCAGGCCGCGGCGAAGCGGCGCTAGCCAGCGAAGCGCGGTGTCGGCGCGTCCCGGGGGCGGGGCCTGATGGGCAGCGGCGCATTGCGCGCGACGCGGTAAGCTCGCCGGCATGAGCTCGCCGCGTCCCGCCGCACTCCCCGCCGGCGCTTCCGCCCCGGCGATCGCCGCGATCGCCACGCCTCCCGGCCGCGGGGGCGTGGGCATCGTCCGGGTGTCGGGCAACGACCTCGCGGCGCTGATCGAAGGCATCGCCGGGCGCGCATTGCCGCCGCGCGTCGCCACCCGCATCACCTTCCGCGACGCGCAAGGCGCGCCGATCGACGCCGGCCTCGCGCTCTGGTTCCCGCGACCGCATTCGTACACCGGCGAGAGCGTCGTCGAGTGGCACGGCCACGGCGGCCCCGCCGTCATGCGCCTGCTGCTCGCGCGCTGCATCGAGCTCGGAGCGAGGCTGGCAGAGCCGGGCGAGTTCACCAAGCGCGCGTTCCTGAACGGCAAGCTCGACCTGGCGCAGGCCGAGAGCGTGGCCGACGTCATCGAGGCATCGACGAGCGCAGCCGTGCGCGCCGCGGCGCGCAGCCTCGTGGGTGAGTTCTCCGCCGAGGTTCACGCGCTGCGCGACGCGCTGATCGAGCTGCGCATGTACACCGAGGCCACGCTCGATTTTCCAGAGGAGGACGTCGAGTTCCTGCGCGAAGGCGACGTGATCGCGCGGGTCGCCGCGATACGCGAGCGCCTCGCCGCGATCCTCGCGCGTTCGCGCCGCGGCGCGATACTGCGCGATGGTCTCGCCGTGGTGCTGGTCGGCGCACCCAACGTCGGCAAGTCGAGCCTGTTGAACCGCCTGGTCGGCGACGAGGCGGCGATCGTGACGCCGATCCCGGGCACGACGCGCGACACGATCGAGCGGCCGATCGAGCTCGCCGGCATTCCCTTGACCATCATCGACACTGCGGGCCTGCGCGAGACCCGGGACACCGTCGAGGCGCTGGGCATCGCGCGCACGCGCGCTGCGATCGGGCGGGCCGACCTGGCGCTGGTGCTGACCGACGCGCGCGAGGCGCCTGCGGACACGATGCTCGTCGCCGAGCTTCCGCCGTCGCTGCCGCGCATCGCGGTGCGCAACAAATGCGACCTCGCGGGGACGGGCGCGCACACGGCTCGCGGGGACGATGGCGCAGCGCAGATCTGGGTGTCCGCGCTGACGGGCGAGGGCATCGCGGTGCTCGAGGCCGAAATGCTTCGCATCGCCGGCGCCGAGCACGCGACCGAGGACGTGTTCCTCGCGCGCACGCGCCAGGTGAACGCCCTCGCGCAGGCCGCGGCCCACCTGGCGACGGCAGGCGAGCATGCGGCCGCCACGTCCGCGGCGATCGAGCTCTTCGCGGAGGAATTGCGCGCCGCACAACAGGCGCTTTCCGCCGTGACCGGCGAATTCTCCGCCGATGATCTGCTGGGGGAGATCTTCTCGCGGTTCTGCATCGGCAAGTAGGGCGCGAGTGCGCTGCGTTCACCGGGGCCATCGCCGCAATCGCACGAGCGCGTGCTAGAGTTTTCGATTCGACGGCAACTTCATTGACATCACCGACACGATGAACGGTTCCGATTCGCTATCCGCGCTCGCCGCCGCGACCGGCGCGCCCGCCCATGTCCGACACGCGCGACTGCTCGATTGGGTGCGTGACATCGCCGCGCTGACCAAGCCCGATCGCATCGAATGGAGCGATGGCAGCAGCGACGAATACGACCGGCTGTGCGACGCGATGGTCAGGGCGGGAACGCTGGTCCGGCTCGATCCCGTCAAGCGCCCGCACAGCTTTCTCGCGCGCTCGGATCCTTCCGACGTCGCCCGCGTCGAGGACCGGACCTTCATCTGCAGCGCGCGCGAGGAGGACGCGGGGCCGACCAACAACTGGGTCGAACCCGGCGAGATGCACAGGACGCTGCGGGGATTGTTCGACGGCTCGATGCGCGGGCGGACGATGTACGTCGTCCCGTTCTCGATGGGCCCGCTCGGCAGCCCGATCGCGCACGTCGGCGTCGAGATCACCGACAGCCCCTACGTCGTCGCCAACATGAAGCTGATGACGCGGATGGGCGCGGCTGTCTACGACGTGCTCGGCGAGGATGGCGCGTTCGTCCCCTGCGTGCACTCGGTCGGCGCGCCGCTCGCTCCCGGCGCGAAGGACGTCGCGTGGCCCTGCGACGCGAAGAACAAGTACATCGTGCATTTCCCCGAGGCGCTGGAGATCTGGAGCTACGGCTCGGGCTACGGCGGGAACGCGCTGCTCGGGAAGAAATGCCTGGCGCTGCGCATCGCCTCGGTGATGGGCCGCGACCAGGGCTGGCTCGCCGAGCACATGCTGATCCTCGGGGTGGCTTCACCCGGCGGCGAGAAGCGCTACGTGGCGGCGGCATTCCCCAGCGCCTGCGGCAAGACGAATTTCGCGATGCTTATTCCGCCGCCCGAATTCGACGGCTGGCGCGTGACGACGATCGGCGACGACATCGCGTGGATCAAGCCGTCGGCAGACGGGCGGTTCCGCGCGATCAACCCGGAGGCGGGGTACTTCGGCGTCGCACCCGGGACGTCGTACGAATCGAACGCGAACGCGATGGAGACGCTGCGGGAGAACGTGATCTTCACCAACGTCGCACTGACCGACGACGGCAACGTCTGGTGGGAGGGCATGACCCGGACGCCGCCCGCGCACCTGATCGACTGGCAGGGGAAGCCGTGGGCGCCCGGCTGCGGCCGGCCCGCAGCGCATCCCAATGCGCGCTTCACCGTCGCGGCGATCCAGTGTCCGTCGCTGGATCCGGAGTGGGACAATCCCGAGGGCGTGCCGATCTCGGCGTTCGTGTTCGGCGCGAGGCGCTCCGACACCGTGCCGCTTGTGTCGCAGGCGCGCAGCTGGGAAGAGGGCGTCTACAAGGCGGCGACCATGGGTTCGGAGACGACCGCCGCCGCGACCGGCAAGGTCGGCGAAGTGCGGCGCGATCCGTTCGCGATGCTCCCGTTCTGCGGCTATCACATGGGCGACTACTTCGATCATTGGCTGCGCATGGGGTCGCGCGTCAGCGAGCCGCCGGAGATCTTCAGCGTCAACTGGTTCCGCAGGGACGCCGACGGGCGCCTCGCCTGGCCGGGTTTCGGCCAGAACATGCGAGTGCTGAAGTGGATGATCGAGCGCTGCGCGGGCCGCGCCGAGGCGATCGAGACGGCGCTGGGTTTCGTTCCGCGCTACGACGACCTCGACTGGTCGGGGCTCGAGTTCGAGATCACGCAGTTCGTCGAGGTCATGCGAATCGACAGCGCGCAGTGGGCGCTCGAGCTCGGATCGCACGATGCGCTGTTCGAGCGGCTGGGCGACAAGCGCCCGGATGCCTTGATGACGGAGCGCGCACGCCTGGAAGGCGTCATCGCGATGTAGGCGCTTACTTACATCAAGCCTCGGACCTGCAAACGATCCGCGAACCGGGGCCGCGCTGCGCAGCGCGAGCTTCGACCGACGACATCGCGCTGAGGCGGGCCTTTCACGCGTTGGCTGCAAGGGTGGCTCAGCCACGCAGCCGGCGGTGACGACGGGCGCCGCCGCTGGATTTCGCGTAGCCGCGGCGGTTACGGCAGACGGCACACTCACGATCGCAAGTGCTTGCACGGACCCCGTAACGTGCGGGCCGGGAGACACGATGCGCCGGGGCCTCGTATCCGCCGGTCTCTACGAGCGCACGGTCGCTGCGCTGCGGGCGTCTTGCCTGTGGGCGGCGGCTCCGCCGGAGGACAAGCCACCCGCGGCGGGCAACGTGCAGACCCTCACGCGGTCGGCCGGCACTTCCGCGACGTCGAGTTCCTCGGGAAAGTGCTTCCCGGTGTTGCCGTCGCCGCGTGCCTGCGCCCGGCGTTCACCCGGATGGCGGGTCCGGACCGGGACCTGGCGACGACGCGACCCGCCGCCGGCGCGATCCGCGCGGCAACTGCTGCGTGTTGCGATGCCCGGGATCGTGTGCCGCCGAATCCGACTTTTTCGAGCAGGATGGGCAACGGCCGCACTGGAGCCCTAGCTATCCAAGGCTCGAGCCAGGGTTCTGGCGGCGCGCCCGACGTTCCACGTGAAACCGTCGCA
>DAHUXO010000257.1 GCA_027307095.1 Betaproteobacteria bacterium
GGTGCTGGGGCTCGATGAAGCCGTTGTCGTGGCCCAGCGCGAGGCTCTGGGCGTCGGCAAGAGCCTGCTGGAACTTGGTCGTGAGCTTGTCGAAGCGCATGGTCGGGTTCTTGGGTGGATTGGGCTCGAAACACCGTAAAAGTGAGGCGATCGGCCGCCATTTCAAGGCTACCGGCGGCCGATTTCGGCGCATGATGGCATTGCGGGGGGGGGAAAGCGCGGCGCCCCCGCGGGGTCCGGGCGCCGGACGGCGCCCGCGACACGCCGCGCAACCGAAGTCGGATCGGAGGTGAACACAATGGACGCAGACGACGCCACGACGGCGACCGTGACGATCACGAAGAACGGTCCCTACTCCGTCGTCGGCAACCTGCCCCTTTCGAAGCAGGTGATCGGCACCGATGCGCGGGGCGACTCGGTGAAATGGGTGGCGGACCACGCCTACCCGCCGCAGACCCGCTACACGCTATGCCGTTGCGGCCACAGTTCGAACAAGCCGTTCTGCGACGGGACCCACCGCCGGATCGACTTCGACGGCACCGAGACGGCGAGCCGCGAACCCTACCTCGACCAGGCGAAACTGATGCGCGGGCCGGGGATGTCGTTGACCGACGTCGAGACGCTGTGCGCATTCGGCCGCTTCTGCGATCCCAACGGCTCGGTCTGGAATCTCGTCAGCGAGACCGATGCTCCCGCGACTCGCGCGGCGTTCACCCGCCAGACCTGCGACTGTCCATCGGGGCGCCTCGTCGCCTGGGACAATGCGACCGGCAAGCCGGTCGAGCACGCCTACGCACCTTCGATCGGCGTGATCGAAGACCCGGCCAAGAACTGCTCGGGACCGCTGTGGCTGCGCGGCGGCGTGCAGCTCGTCGGCGCCGACGGATTCAAATACGAAGTGCGTAACCGCATGACGCTTTGCCGCTGCGGCGGCTCGCAGAACAAGCCTTTCTGCGACGGCAGCCATGCGGCGATCGGCTTTAGCGACGGCGGCTGAGCGTTGCCGTCCGCTCGAACGCGGGGACGATCTCTGAGAGCACCGCCGACCGCTCGAAATCCTTGCCCCAGTCCCAGGGCCGCCGCTGCTCGCGCGCGGCGAGCTGCAGGTCGCGGCGGGTCATGTCGAGGCCGCAGGCGTAGCCGAGGACGTGCCCAAGCGCCCTTGCCGGGTCGGTCCTGAACCCCGCTTTGCCGATCGCCGCGACGGGCTCCATCTCGTAGTGATGGTTCTCCGTTTCCGGCGGATCGGGAATCTCGCATCGCGGCCGCGGATCGGTGCGGCGGGAGTCGCGGGCGGATCGTACAGGTACGCCGTCATTTCGTTCTCAATCGAATTCCTCGTAGAAGCCGAGCTTGCGGTGCATGGGCGCGTCGTCGACGATGAACACGAATGCCGGAGTCTTGCCCGATCCGTTGGCGAGGCGAATCTCGGCATGGGTCGGCGCGGCGAAGGTGTCGGACTCGCCGAAAGCCATCGCCTGTCCGTCGACGGTCGCGGTCCCGGTGCCTTCGACGACATGGAACACCGACGACGCCGAGCGCCGGGTGAGACGCAACTCCTCGCCCGGACGCAGCATCAGCGCCGAGAACCCGAGCGTCGCCATGCACTCGCGACCGGTTTCGGGATTGACGTAGGCGACGTGCACCGACGCATCCTTCGACGTCACGCCGGCGAGCCCGGTCAAGGTCGCGCGCACCTCGCGCCAGGGAAAGCGCAGCAGCGGATAGTCGTCGCGCCGCTCCGAGAGCGACGCGTAGGGCACGATGCCGCCCTGCCGAAACCGCGTCGTCGACGCGTTGCGCGGATCGGTCACGGTCTGGACCTTGCCTTCGATCGCGTAGGAAGCCTCGAGGCCGTAGATCAGCGGCAGGTCGAGCGCGTCGAGCCAGATGACGGGCTCGGTGCCCTCGTGCCCGTGCTGGTGCCACAGCCTGGGCGGCGTCAGGATCAGATCGCCCTTTTCCATCGGCAACTTTTCACCCTGCACGACCGTGTAGCCGCCTTGGCCCTCGATGACGAAGCGCACGGCCATCGGCGTGTGCCGGTGGTTGGGCGCGGTCTCGCCGGGCAGGATCAGCTGCAGCCCGATGTAGATCGACGGCGTCGCCTGCATGTTCTCGAGGCCGAGCCCCGGATTGCACAGCACCAGGACCCGCCGCTCGGCTTTTTCGATCGGGGCGAGCTCGCCCGCGCGCAGCAGATTCGGGCGGACGTCCGCGTAGCGCCACAGCGTCGGGCGGGTCTTTCGCGCCGGATTGCCGTAGGGCAGCACCGAGCGCAGCGACGGCCACAGCGGCAGCAGGTTGCGGCTCACGAGACCATCGTAGTAATCAGCGGGGAGGTCTGCGACGGTTCCGAGTGCGCTGCTCATGCCGGGCCTGCCGTGGGTCGGAATTGAAAGGGGGATGCCGAAACGGAAATGCTCGGCGGGGAATTGCCGCGCGGCGCGCGCGGGGATGCCGCGCGCGCCTGGCGCGATGCTCAGGGCTTGCCCGGATCCTTGAAGTCCGGGAACTTGTCGAACTCGACGTTCTGCAACTTGCCGTTCACCTTCTCGACCTTGCGGATGTAGACGGTCTGGACGATGTCGCGGGTCGCCGGATCGATCGTGATCTTGCCGCGCGGGCTCATCCAGCTCATGCCCTTGGCGGCATCGACGAACTTCTCGGCGTCGGTGCTTCCGCCGTTCTTGGCGACGACCGCGGCGATCAGGTGCATACCGTCGTAGCCCGCCACCGACATGAAATTCGGGCGATTCTTCGGATACGCCTTGTAGAACGCGGCGACGTAGGCCTTGTTCTCGGGCGAATCGTGGTCCTCCGAATATTGAAACGCCGTGATGACGCCCAGTGCCGCGTCGCCGTAGGCGTCGAGGACGTTCTCGTCGGTCAGGTCACCGGTCGCGATGATCCTGATGCCGGCCTGCGCCAGCCCGCGGTTGGCGAAGTCCTTCATGAACGCGATCGTCCCCGCACCAGGTGGCACGAACAGGAACACGGCGTCCGGCTTCACGTCCTTGATCTTCTGCAGGTACGGCGCGAAATCGACATTGGTGACCGGCACGCGCACGTCGCCGACGATCTCGCCGCCGTCGGCAGTGAACGTCTTCTTGAACTGCGCTTCGGCGTCCTGTCCCGGACCGTAGTCGGCGACCAGCGTGTAGACCTTCTTGATGCCGTGCTTCGCGGCCCAGGTCGCCATCGGCGCCGCGTCCTGAGGCAGGGTGTGCGACGTGCGGACGAAGTACGGCGAACGCGTGGTGATGATCGAGGTGGCCGCGTTCATGATGACGGCGGGGATCTTCGCCTGCGTGATGATCGGCGCGACGGCGAGCGCCTCGGGCGTCAGGCCGAAGCCGGCGATGATGTCGACCTTGTCGTTGGCGATCATTTCCTGCGCGATGCGCTTGCTGACTTCGCCGGAGGTGCCCGGCGCGTCGTCGCGGAGCACCAGCTCGACCTTCCTGCCGGCGACAGTGTCACCGTTGCGTTCGAGATAGAGCTTGACGCCGCGCTCGATCTGCTTGCCGTAGTCGGCGAACGGGCCCGTCACGGGGACGAGGAGCCCGATCTTGAGTGGCTCGGCGGCGAGCGCGCCGGTCGAGATGCCGAGCGCGATTGCCGCCGCGGCCAGGGTCTTGAAGCGTTGCATGCGTCTCTCCTTGAAGCCCCTGTGCGGGGCGTGTTGTCGAAACCGGATGAAGGGTCCGTTACCGGGCGTCGCGTCCGTAGCCGTAGATCCAGTCGAGGCTGCGATAGAAGTCCTGCGGCGTCCTGTCCCGGAAGAGGTCGTTGCGCACGAGGCGCTCGACACCGGCGGCATGGTACAGCCGACCGAGCTCCCGTGACGAGAGCACCACGCGCGCCGTGCGTGCGATCCGCCGGTCCTGGTAGCGCTGGAACGCGCCGGGGAGGTCGTCCGGGGTCGCCTTGACCTGTCCCATCAGCTCGACGGCATCCTCGATCGCCATGCACGCCCCCTGCGCGAAGTACTGCAGCATCGGATGGGCGGCATCGCCCAGCAGGGTGATGTTGCCGTCGGTCCAGTTCCCCACCGGGTCGCGGTCGCCCAGCACCCAGCGGCGCCATTCGCGCGACTTCTCGAGGACGCTGCGCGGCTTCGCGGGCAGGTGCTGGAAATACGACAGCAGCTCGTCGCGGTCGCCGGGCTCGTTGTGGCCCTCGGTCGTGCGCGTCGGATGATGGAAGGTGGCGACGATGTTGAACAGCTTCCAGCCGCGCAGCGGATAGTGGACCAGGTGGCATTTGGGGCCCGCCCACAGGCACGCGGCGTTCCAGCGCAGGTCCTCGGGCATCTCCCCGATCGGCAGCACCGCGCGGTAGGCGACGTGGCCGCTGATCCGCGGCAGGCCGTCGCCGACGATGCGCTCGCGCACTTTCGAGCGCACGCCGTCGGCGCCGATCAGCGCCTCGCCCTTGAACATCTTGCCATTGGCGGTGTGCACCTCGACGCCGTCACCGACGCGTTCGAAGTCCGTGACCTCGTGCGCGGCGTGCAGCATGATGTTGGGATCGGACTCGCACAGTGCGTAAAGCGGCGCGTGGAGATCGGCGCGATGGATCACCGCGTAAGGGTT
>DAHUXO010000280.1 GCA_027307095.1 Betaproteobacteria bacterium
GTTGACCTATCCAAAGGCGCTACAATCTCGCCGCGCCGGCATAGCTCAGTTGGTAGAGCAGCGGTTTTGTAAACCGTTGGTCGTGGGTTCGATTCCTACTGCCGGCACCGACGAATCAATGTCCGTTCCGATCAGTCGTGCGCATCTGCCGCTCGGTGCCGCGGACGGTCGCGCAGCTTCTACGTCGCTGCGATGGGCGGCGGAGGCATCGCAGTATCCTGGCGTCGAATGGAACTGGTCGTAGCCCCGATCGAAGTGCTCCGCCTGCGCCTCACGGACGCGTTCGAAGGCTGGGCGAGCCGGGCCCCTGCGCGCTCCTGTGCCCTGTCGGGCGGGTCGACCGCGCTCATGTTCCTCGGCGCTCTCGCGAATGCCCAGGTCGACTGGTCGCGCATCAGCCTGTTCTGGGTCGACGAGCGTGCCGTTTCGCCCGATGATCCGGACTCGAACTTTGGCATGGCCAGTCGGGTGCTGCTTGCCGCTCTGGGCCGCCAGGCGCCACGCGCCTTTCGCATGCCGGCGGAACACTTCGACCTTGGCGAGGCGGCGGTCCAGTACGATCGGATCCTGGCCCGCGAGCTTCGCGGCGGTCCGCTCGACCTCGCGATTCTCGGCGTCGGCGAAGACGGTCACATCTGCTCGCTCTTCCCCGGACACCGTGCACTCATGGCAGAAGGACGGGTGGTTGCCATCGACGACGCGCCCAAGCCGCCGCCACGCCGGCTTTCGCTCACACTGGCGTACCTGAAGCAGACTCGGCAGATCTGGGTCGTGGTCATCGGTCCGCGCAAGCGGGACGTGCTGCAGGCCGCCATTCTGCGGACGGGGCTCGGCACCCCGCTCGACCTGCTGCTGTCGCAGGCGAAGGACGTGACGGTCTTTACGGATCAGAGCGTCCGGCAGGCGTAGCGCCGCGCGGCCTGCCCATCAGCGATTCACCCATTTGCGCAGCACCCAGGCAACGAACGGGGACAGGCGACTTCGGGTGCATGCGTGCGCCGCTTTCTTGATCGCTTCGGCCTGCGTCGGATAGGTGTGGATCACGCGGGCCACGGTGCGCAGGCCGATGCCGGCGACCATGGCCAGCGAGATGCCATTGATCATCTCGCCGGCGTGGCGTGCCACCACGGTCGCGCCGAGTATCGTGTCGGTTCCTTCGCGAACGTGGATCTTGACGAAGCCGTTTTCCTCGCCATCGGCGATCGCGCGGTCGACGTCGTGCATCGGCACGGTGAAGGTCTTCACCGGAATGGCGCGCTCGCGCGCCTCCTTGACGTAGATTCCGACGTGGGCGATCTCCGGGTCGGTGTAGGTGCACCACGGAATCGTCAATGCACTCACGCGCTTGCGGCCGAGGAACAGCGCGTTCTGGACGACGATCCGCGCGGCAGCGTCGGCGGCGTCGGTGAACTGGTGCTCGAGGCACACATCGCCCGCGGCGTAGATGCGCCGGTTGGTGGTCCGCAGGAAATCGTCGATCCGGATTCCGGTTTCGGCATCGTAGGCGACGCCGGCGGCTTCGAGGTCCAACTCGCCGACCGCGGGGACGCGGCCGATTCCGGTCAATATCTGGTCGACGCGGATCGTCGCGACGTTGCCGTCGTTGAGCGTTTCGATGCACTTCTTCCCGCCTTCGACGCGCACGTTGACCGCCGTGGTGTTGAGGTGGATCTCGACGCCGTCGCGCGCCAGCGCTGCGGCAACCATCTGCGCTGCGTCGCGTTCTTCCCTCGGCAGGAACAGCGGCACATCGTGCGTGATGACGGTGCGCGAACCGAAGCGGGCGAAGGCCTGAGCCAGTTCGCAACCGACGGGGCCCCCGCCGATCACCAGCAGGCTGGGCGGCAGCGTCGTCAGGTCGAAGACGGTCTCGTTGGTCAGATAGCCAGCTTCGGCCAGCCCCGGACTCGACGGCAGCCTCGAGCGCGATCCGGTCGCGATCAGCGCCTTCCTGAAACGCAGCGAGTTGCCGTCGACGTCGACTGCGTCGCCGCTCGTGAAGCGTGCGGTGCCGAAGAACACGTCGATTCCGTCAGCCGCGAGTCGGGCTGCCGAATCGACCCGGCTGATGCGCGCGCGGATGCGTCGCATGCGCTCCATGGCCATTGGAAAATCGACCCGGATGTCGTCCGGGGGTCGAACGCCGAAGCTGGTGGCATCGCGCATCTCTGCGTACAGGCGCGAGCTTCGGATGAGGGTCTTTGACGGCACGGAGGCGTAGTTCAGCGAGTTGCCGCCGAGCAGGTGGCGTTCGATCAGCGCGACCCTGGCGCCGTGCGCGGCGGCGCGGCGCGCCGCGACCAGTCCCGCCGCTCCGGCGCCGATGACCAGCAGGTGGTACGGCTCGCGCGGTCGCGGGTTGCGCCAATCCGGTGGCCGCAGGTTGTCGCAAAGCTCGCGGTCGTAAGGACCCTCGGCGGGCTGCCGAATGGGTGGATGGAGAGGCAGCATCGGTTCGGCCGCGCGCGCGTGGCTACAACCAGCCGCCGCGGAACCCCGCGCGGCGCAGGCCGCTCCGGATGTAGGGGTTGCCCCGGCCCAGCCGCCAGAGCAAGCCGGAACGGTAGTTTTCGATCATCAGCACGATCATCCCCTGGTCGAGGCCGAAAGTGCCCCGCGAAATCCAGCCGTTCGGCCCGGCTTCGCCAATGGTCTGGTTGAAGCCGCTGGCGCGAACCAGTTCGCCGGCATCGGTGGGTCCTCGCGCGACCAGGTTGCGCAGCGCCGGCAGTGCGATTTCGGGTGCGAACACCAGCGACGAGAGAACCGACGACCCGGCGATCGTGCCGTCGTCCGGCCCGTAGGGAACGCCGCGCGCGGCATACCCGTAGAACGCCTGGCGTCGCCCTGCCACCAGCCGAGGCGGCGCGCGGGGGCCTTCGCCCGCCGAAAGTCCCCAGCAGTCCGCGCCGTAGCCCTTGAAGCTGCGCGGATTGCGCGTCGCGTATTCGCGCTGAACGTAGGTTGCACGACGGCTGTTCTCGAAATAGTCGCAGTCCTTCTCGCGCATGAACTCGTCGCGGATGCCGCGAAAATCGATCCACGCGTGAGAGAACTCGTGGATGAAGAGCGGGCCGGCATACAGGAAGTCGTAGCCGTACAGGTTCTCCCACTGGTAGGTCACGGTCCAGGCGGGAAAGCTCTGCTCGGTGAGCGGATGCGTCGGCGAGCCGAGCCCCAGCACGTAGAGAAGGATCGCCTCGCTGTAGCCTTCCCAGCCGTAATGCAGGAACCCGCACTCGGGTTTCCAGCCATGCATCACCGCAGAGCTGTCGCGCTGCGCCCATCGCCAGTCGACCCTGCGGTAGAGCGCGTCGGCGAGGCGGCGCAACTCGGTCTCGGCCGGCGCCTCGGCGCTGAAATACGCCGCGGCGGTCAGCACGCCCGCCATCAGGAAGCCGGTATCGATCAGCGACACCTCGGACTGCCAGGTGCGCGCTCCGCTGCGCATGTCGAGAAAGTGGAAGTAGAAGCCGCGATAGCCGGTCGCGTCCGGGCTGCCCGACTGGTCGCTGCCGGAGAAGAATCGCAGGACCGCGAGCGTGCGCTCGACCGCGTCGGCGCGTTCGATCCAGCCGTGCTCGACGCCGATCGGATAGGCCGACAGCGCAAAACCGACCACCGCGATGCTCGACGGCGCGCCGTCACGCGTGGTGTCGGCGATCAACCCGTTCTGCGGATTGACGGTCTGCAGGAAATAGTCGAAGGCGGCGCGTTGCAGGCGATCGAGGAGCGCGTCGTCGGTTGGCTGTGCCACCGCTCGCGCCGGCGAAGAACGCGAAGTCCCGCTCGTTTCCTCTCCCTTCGGGAGAGGGTCAGGGTGAGGGTGGCCCGCCATGCGCAATCGCCCCATCGACGATCGCCTGCGCTTCCTTCACGATGCGCTGCAGGTGATCGGCGCCGCTGAAACTCTCGGCGTAGATCTTGTAGATCTCTTCGGTGCCCGATGGCCGCGCGGCAAACCAGCCGCTTTTCGCGATCACCTTGACGCCGCCGATCGGCGCGCCGTTGCCGGGGGCGGTGCCGAGGATGCTTGCGATCCTTTCGCCGGCGAGTTCGGTCGCCTCGATGCTTTGCGGAGCGAGCGCCGCGAGCTGCTTCGTTTGCTGCGGCGTCGCCGGCGCCTCGACCCGATCGTAGACCGGGTCGCCGAACTCGCGCGCAAGCTCGGTATACAGCGTGCCCGGGTCGCGCCCGTGGCGCGCGGTGATCTCGGCCGAGAGCAATGCCGGAACGATGCCATCCTTGTCGGTGGTCCAGGCCGCACCGTCACGACGCAGAAAGGCCGCGCCGGCGCTTTCCTCGCCGCCAAAGCCGAGCGAGCCGTCGAGAAGCCCTTCGGCGAACCACTTGAAGCCGACGGGAACCTCGAAGAGCCTGCGTCCGAGCCGCGCGGTCACCAGGTCGATCATGCGCGTGCTGACGACGGTCTTGCCGACCGCGGCATGCGCCGCCCACTGCGGCCGGTGCGCAAAAAGGTAGTCGATCGCCACCGACAGGTAGTGGTTCGGTGGCAGGAGCCCGGCCTGCGCGGTGACGATGCCGTGGCGATCGTGATCGGTGTCGCAGGCGAATGCGATGTCGAAGCGGTCCTTGATGTCGAGGAGGCGCTGCATCGCATAGGGTGACGACGGATCCATGCGGATCCGGCCGTCCCAGTCGACCGTCATGAAGCGAAACGTCGGGTCGACCTCGTCACTGACGACGGTCAGGTCGAGCCCGTAGCGCTCGGCGATCCGCGCCCAGTAGTGCACTCCGGCGCCGCCCAGCGGATCGACGCCGATGCGGAGCTTCGCGTCGCGGATCGCTCCCATGTCGATGACATTGCCGAGGTCGGCGACGTAGGCGTCGAGAAAATCGTGGCGGTGCGTTGTCGCCGCCCGCAGCGCCCGCGCGTGGGTGACACGCTTGACGCCGTCGAGGGCGCGCTCGAGCAGCCCGTTGGCCGCGGCCTCGATGCCGCCGGTGATGTCCTCGCCGGCCGGGCCGCCGTTGGGCGGGTTGTACTTGAATCCGCCGTTGTCGGGCGGGTTGTGCGAAGGCGTCACGACGATGCCGTCGGCGAGCCCCGAAGTGCGGCCGCGATTGTGGGTCAGGATTGCGTGCGAGATCGCCGGCGTCGGCGTGTATTCGTCGTGCGTCGCCAGCATCACGTCGATGCCGTTGGCTGCCAGCACTTCGAGCGCGCTGGCATACGCCGGCTGCGACAGCGCATGGGTGTCGATGCCGAGGAAGAGCGGCCCGTCGATGCCCTGGCCCTTGCGGTACTGGCAGATCGCCTGCGTGATCGCCAGCACGTGCCATTCGTTGAACGAGACGTCGAACGCCGAGCCGCGGTGTCCCGAGGTCCCGAACGCGACCCGCTGCGCCGGCACCGACGGGTCGGGTATCTCGGTGT
>DAHUXO010000284.1 GCA_027307095.1 Betaproteobacteria bacterium
TCGAAGTCGCGGCGGATCTCGTCCATGGTCACGTCGGTGCCGACGCGGCACTTGAGGCGTACCTTCACGCCGAGTTCGAGGATGCGGTCGATCTCGGCATCGAGCACTTCGCGTGGCGTGCGGAAGCCCGGGATGCCGTAGCGCATCATGCCGCCCAGCGCCTCGTGCTCGTCGAAGATCGTGACTTCGTGACCCTTCTTCGCGAGCTGGTAGGCGCAGGACATCCCCGCCGGACCGCCGCCGATCACCGCGATCTTCCTGCCCGTCGCCTTCGCCGGCGCGGTGAATTTCAGCCGTTGCTGGTTTGCGTATTCACCGAGGAAGTGCTCGACCGAGTTGATCCCGACGTGGTCCTCGACCTCGTTGCGGTTGCAGCCGGTCTCGCACGGGGCAGGGCAGACGCGGCCCATGACCGAGGGGAACGGGTTCGCCTCGGTCAGGCGCCGCCATGCGTATTCCTGCCAGCTCACGCCTGCCGGCGCCTTCTCGATGCCGCGCACGATGTTGAGGTAGCCACGGATGTCCTCGCCCGACGGGCAGCTGCCCTGGCAGGGCGGCGTCGACTGGACGTAGGTCGGGCACTTGTGCGTCCAGCTGGCCTGGAAGATCTGGTCGCGCCAGGACTTCCATTCGTGGTCGCCGTCGTGATAGCGGCGGAACGTGAGCTTCTGCTCCTGCTGGGCCGGGGGGGTCGACATCGGGTTTCTCCGTGGAAACTTCCTAGTGCTTGGCGCCGAGGCGGATCGCGGTGCTGACGAGCTGGTGGACGCCGCCCACCATGCTCATCTTGAATCCGTAGTACGGCAGGACCTTGGTGAACTGCGCCTTGCAGATCGCGCAGATCGTCGCCATGAAGTTGACGCTCTGGCCATCGGCGACCTCGCGCAGCGCCTCCATCCGCGGCAGCGCGCCCTTGACGCGCAGGTCGAGGAGCTCGTCGGTCAGCAAGCCCCCGCCGCCGCCGCAGCAGAAGGTCTGCTCGTGCGTGGTGCCCGGGGCCATCTCGACGTACTTGTTGGCGACGGCGCGGATGATCGCGCGCGGAATCTCGAACTGGCCACCCGGCGTGTCGCCCATGCGCGAAGCGCGCGCGACGTTGCAGGAGTCGTGGAAGGTCACGACGCGGTGGTCGTTGGCTTCCTTGTCGAGTGTCAGCGCGCCGCGCTGGATCAGGTCCCAGGTCAGCTCGCAGATGTGCGTGGGCTGCTTGTAGCGCAGGTCGAGCTGGCTCTGAAGCTGGCGCGCGAACGGGTCGGTGCCGCCGGCGCCGATGCCGGCCAGCGTGTTCCACATGCTGTAGGCCACCCGCCAGGCGTGGCCGCACTCGCCGACGACGATGCGCTTGACGCCGAGCTCGAGCGCGGCCTCGCGGATGCGCAGTGCGATCTTCTGCAGCTGGTCGTAGTTGCCGATGAACAATCCGAAATTGCCCGCCTCCGACGCGCGCGACGACAGCGTCCAGCGGATGCCGGCAGCGTGGAACACCTTGGCGTAGCCGATCAGGCTGTCGACGTGGGGCTCGGCGAAGAAGTCGGCCGACGGCGTGACCAGCAGCACCTCGGCGCCTTTTTCGTCGAGGGGGAAGCGCACGTCGGCGCCGGTTTCCTCCTTGACGTCTTCCTCGAGCCCTTCGAGCGTGTCGGCGAGCGCGGGTCCCGGCAGTCCAAGGTTGTTGCCGATCCTGTGGACCTTGCCGATGATCTCGTTCGTGTATTTCTGCCCGAGCCCGGCCGCGTCCATGATCTCCTTGCCGGCCATCGTGATCTCGGCGGTGTCGATGCCGTAGGGGCAGAACACCGAGCAGCGCCGGCATTCCGAGCACTGGTTGTAGTACGAGTACCACTGGTCCAGCACTTCCTTGGTCAGATCGCGCGCCCCGACGAGCTTCGGGAACACCTTGCCGGCCAGCGTGAAGTGCCGGCGGTAGACGCTGCGCATCAGGTCCTGGCGCGCGACCGGCATGTTGATCGGGTCGCCGGTGCCGAGAAAGTAGTGGCACTTGTCGGAGCACGCGCCGCAGTGGACGCAGCTGTCGAGGTAGACCTTGAGCGAGCGGTACTTGCCGAGGAGCTCACCCATCTTGCCGAGCGCACGCTCCTGCCAGCCCTCGCCGAGCTCGCCCGGGAAGCCCAGCGCCTGCTGCATCTTGTCGGTCGCCACGTACGGCTTCGAGCCGGCCATCGCCCCGGGGGCGAGATCGGGCGCGATCGGCAGCGTGCGCAGCGGCGGTGCCTTGACGTCGGCGGCCATGGTCAGGGTCCGGAATCGAGCCCTGCCGCCCACGGGGCGACGTGGCGGTGCTCGCGCGGGTCGTCGACCTGGTTGCGGGTCGGCGAGAAGAAGATTCCCGGCGCGTGGAGCAGCTTGCTGAACGGGAACACCAGCATCAGCAGCGCAACCAGCGACAGGTGCAGGTAGAGCGGCGCACCACCCGGCAGCGGCTGCCAGTCGAAGTACATGAGGCCGAGGAAGAACGCCTTGACCGAGACGATGTCGGTGTGCGAGACGAACTTCATCACCAGCCCGGAGGCCGCGATCGCGATCAGCAGCGCGAGCATCAGGTGGTCCGACGGGGTCGAGATGTAGCGCACGCGCGGGACCGCCACGCGGCGCAACCAGAGGCCGGCGAGTCCCGCGACCATCAGGAATCCGGCGTAGATCCCGAACGGCTGCACCAGCACGACGAAACCCCACACCGGCTGGGTGAAGTACCGCAGGTGGCGCAGCAGCACCAGCAGCAGCCCGAAATGGAACATCCAGCCCGCGGCCCAGGTCCAGAGGTTGCCCTTGAACAGGCTTTCGAAGAACACGATCTCCCGCAGCATCCGCAGCGCGACCCCGCCGCGCGTCACGGGTGCCGGCGTGGTCGGGATCTTGAGCGGCGCCGGCGTGCGCGCGTAGTCGTAGACGCGCCAGCCGACCCCGATCGCGAGCACTGCGGTCGCGAAATAGAACAGCAGCGCGAATACGACGGTCGCCGCGGTCATGGGTCCCGTGCCGGTCAGGTGCCTGCGATGCCTCCGCGGGCCGCGGATGCGTCGTGCGGGCGGTGCGCGGTCAGACGCAGCCCGTGGGCTTCGGCAGGCCCGCGATCTTGCACGCCTGCTTGGCCGGCCCGTAGGGGAACAGCTCGTACAGGTACTGGCTGTTGCCCTTCTCGGGGCCGAGCTGCTTGCCGATCGCCTTGGTCAGCACCCGGACCGCCGGCGCGATCTGGTACTCCTCGTAGTACTTGCGCAGGAAATTCACGACCTCCCAGTGATTGGACGTCATGTCGACGTTTTCCAGCTTTGCGATGTGGCCTGCGATGTCCTCGTTCCAGTCGGCAAGGTTGACCAGGTAGCCTTCCTCATCGGTGTCGAACGTCTTGCCGGCGACTTCGATGGTGGACATGGGGATTCCTCCGGGGTGGTTTATGGCAGGGATCAGAGCCAGGACTGGCAGTTGCGGTGCTCGGCAACGAGGTCGACGAAGCCGCCGTAGTCGACGGTCGTCACGCCCTCGATCACCCGGTCGGCAACCGCACGCGCCTCGAGGTCGGGGAGAAGCGCGCAGATCTTGAAGCGCTGCAATGCCGCCTTCACCCGCGCCTCGACCTCGGTGCCGCGAGTCGCAGCGTAAATGGCGTCCTCGATCAGCAGGATCGTTCCCGGCGCGGCGATGCGCAGGCAGGCGTCGAGCGATTTCCGCTCCAGCGGCGACTTGTTGACGATATGAAGCATGGATGCGGATCCGGTCAGAAAGACAGGACGACGTCCTGCTCGTCCATCAGCTTGCCGAGATCCTCGGCGGCGAGCACCGTCACGTCGACCAGCAGGTCGTCTTCGCTCAAGCCACGCGCGGTCAGCGACTCGCGCTCGACGTAGAGCTTCTCGACGTCGTAGCCCTCGAGCGCACGGTAGGTGGGCGAGAAGTTCTTGGTCTCGATGCCTTTGGTCTGCTGGCCTTTCTTCAGCTGGTAGACGCCGTCCTCGATGAAAACCAGCGAGACATCCTGCTCGAATGCCGCGGAGATCAGCACGACCTCGAGCGATTCGAGCGCGTACACCGTGCCGTAGGGCGCGGTGCGGTTGACGAACATGAATTTCTTGATGCTGCCCGCTTCTTCCGACATGACCGTCCTGCCTCAGTCGCCGAAGACCACCAGGCGGTCGGCCTGGATGCCGCTTTCGACCAGTTGTCCAAGTCCCGAAATCCGGAACCCCGGTGCGAGATTGTCGTCGCGGATCCCGCGCCGCAACGCCGCCGCCACGCAGACGACCAGGTCCACGCCGTGGTCCTGCGCGAGCTTCGACCAGCGGGTGACGATGTTTCGGTCGTCCTGCGGCGGCTCGGTCAGGCGCGTCGAGTTGTTCACGCCGTCGTGGTAGAAGAACACGCGGTGGATCTGGTGGCCCTTGGCGAGCGCCGCCTTGCAGAACAGGTACGCGGAGTCCGCGGCCTGGTGCTGGTAGGGCCCTTCATTGACGAGGATGCCGAAATTCATTCTCTGTGCAGACGGAAGCAGGTCAGAAACGGATGTGCGCCGACGCGTTCAGATTCACGCGGGCTCCGCGCCAGTCGTCGATCAGGTACTTGGTGAACGGCAGCCCGGTCTTCTCGAAGAAGCGCGGCCACCCGATGCGTTCGACCCAGTCCGACAGCCGCTCCCATGAGCGCGCGTCGGCCTTGTACGCGGCGAGGATCTGCTTGACGACCGCCGAAACCTCGGGCCAGCGCGGAGGATTGTTCGGTATGCCCGCTGCGACCATCTTCATGAAAGTCGGCTTGGCGCGGGCATTGGAATTCTTGCCGCCGACCCAGATCGCGAACTTGGAGTGCTCGGGGTCGTTGATCTGCATCGGCGGGCACGGCGGGTAGCAGGCGCCGCAGCAGATGCATTTCTTCTCGTCGACCTCGAGCGAGGGCTTGCCGTTGACCAGCGCGGGCCGGATGGCCGCCACCGGGCAGCGCGCCACGACGGCAGGGCGCTCGCAGACATTGGCGACGAGGTCGTGGTTAATGACCGGCGGCTTGGTGTGCTGGATGATGATCGCAATGTCGGCCTGTCCGCCGCAGTTGATCTCGCAGCAGGACGTCGACAGATGGACGCGGTTTGGCATCTGCTCGCTGCGGAACTCGTCGATCAGCTCGTCCATCAGCGCCTTGACCGCGCCCGAGGCGTCCGTGCCCGGGATGTCGCAGTGCAGCCAACCCTGCGTGTGCGCGATCATCGACACCGAGTTGCCGGTGCCGCCGACGGGGAAGCCGTTCTTCTCGAGCTCCGCGATCAGCGGGGCGACCTTGTCGGCGCTCGACACCATGAACTCGATGTTCGAGCGGATGGTGAACCGGACGTGGCTCTCGGCGAACCGGTCGGCGATGTCGCACAGCTTGCGGATCGTCGCGACGTCCATCTGCCGCTGCGTGCCCGCACGCACCGACCACACCTCGTCACCGGTGTGCGAGACGTGATGCAGCACGCCCGGACGCGGCCGGTCGTGATACTTCCAGTTGCCGTAGTTCGCGGCGAACTTCGGATGCAGGAACGGCCGGTTGTCCGGCACGCCGCTCTCGATCGCCCGGCGCATCTGCGCTTGTGCCATGCTCGTCTCCTCAGGCGACCTTCTTGGCGGCCTTCATCTTCGCGACTTCGTCGTCCCAGCCATCCATCCGCACGTATGGATTGGTCCGCGGCGACGACACCATGTTCGGATCGATCGGGATCTCCAGCGCCTCGAGGAAATTCACGATGCCGATGCGCTCGATCATCTCGCCGGTGCGCTCGTGCTCCAGCGCGTTCTCGGCGAAGAAGTCGATGATCTTCTGGCCGAGCTCGACCAGCTTTTCGCGGTCCTCGTCGCTCTCGAGCTTCATGAACGGCACCACGACAGTGCCCATCAGGTCGCCGATCTTCAGCGTCCGCTTGCCACCGACCAGGACCGTCGCCCCCTTGTCCTTGCCCGGGGCGAGCGCGCCGGTCATCACGTTGATGCAGTGCATGCAGCGGACGCAGTCGCGGTTCTCGATCTCGAGCGCGTGGGTATCGTTCAGCGCCACCGTCGACACCGATGCGCCGGGCTTCAGGTCCTTGATCTCCTTCAGCTGGATTGCCTTGGTCGGGCAGCGCGCGACGACGTCGTTCACGAGTTCGTTCATGCCGTGCTTGGCGAACCATTTCTTCGCCAACGCGTCGTCGGTGCGGATGTTGTCGCGCCAGGTGCCGATGACAGCCATGTCGGCGCGCTGGATCGAGTTCATGCAGTCGTTGGGACAGCCGGAGAACTTGAACTTGAACTTGTACGGCAGCGAAGGCCGGTGGATGTCGTCCAGGAAGCTGTTGATCACGGTCCGGTGCGCGGTCGCCTCGTCGTAGCACGACTGCTCGCAGCGCGCGGCGCCGACGCAGGACATCGAAGTTCGGACCGCAGGCCCCGCGCCGCCCAGGTCGAAGCCGAGCTCGTTCAACTCGTCGAACGCCTTCTGGACGTTTTCGCTGGTCGCGCCCTGGAACATGATGTCGCCGGACTGGCCGTGGAAGGCAATGAGGCCGGAGCCGTGTCGCTCCCAGATGTCGCACAGCTGGCGCAGCACGTCGGTGTTGTAGTGCATGCCGGCCGGTGGCATCACCCGCAGGGTGTGGAACTCGGCCGCATCGGGGAATATCGGCTTGCCGGCTTCGTCCTTGAGCTCGGTGAAGCGCGGAATGATGCCGCCGCCGTAGCCGAACACGCCGACCGTACCGCCCTTCCAGTACCCCTTGCGCGTCCGGTACGAGGTCTCGAGTTGTCCCAACAGGTCGACGACATAGTCCTTGTCCTGCGCAAGGCGCTTGAGCCCGGTGACGAAGCTTGGCCACGGACCGCTCTCGAGCGCGTCGAGCATCGGGGTCGGATGCATCTGCTTTGCCATGTTTGCCTCCTCGCTTTGCCCCGGGGCAACAGCCATACCGGGTACTGCATGAGCCGGAAATGCCGGCGTCGCTGCGGCGCTGTCGTCGCGCCTCGTCGGCTCGTCCAAACATAGTAGGGCCGCCGGATGCGCCCGCCTTGACCTGGGACAAGGACGCGATCGTGGGCTTCCCGCCGGATGGCCGCCATCCCCGCGCGCAGCTACGTAAATAAGCCAGATGACGGAGAATGGAAACTACCCAAACGGGTATCGTGGATACCCCACGTTGGCTATGGACGCGATGCGCCCGATCCTCGCTCAATACCGGTTCGTGTCGGGCAGGGGCCGGCGCGGACCCGACGCGGCGCAAAATGACCGATCTCGCCGCGGCGGCGGGAGGCTCCGGCCCGACCGGCCGGGGCCGCCCCTCCTACCCGACCGGCGGTCTTCGACTCGAGTGCCGCGACCATGCCGAACATCACGAATCTGCAACGCTTCAGGGTGCCGCTGGGCGGCCAGGAGATCGAGTTGGCGGAGGTCGTGCACGACGCCGGCGGCATGCCGCTGCTGCGTGTGCGCATCCGCGAAAGGAGCCGGTTCACCATCTTCGAGGTCGACCCGGTCACGGCGTGCTCGTGGGGAGAGGCGATGCGCGACTGGGGTGCGTCGCGCCAGCCGGAACCGGAACCCGAGCCCGACGAGGCCGGCTGAACGACGGATGCGGGCAGGTCGCGGGCAGTGCCGCGACGAGAGCGAGGACAGGCATTGAACGACAACGACGTGCGCGTGACCGACGTCGTGTTTGCGCTGGCGGGAACGAGCCTGCCTGCAGAGCATGCGTATGCGCTCTGGCGCGAGATCGTCCGCTGGCTGCCGTGGTTCGAGAACGAGCCCGCGGCAGGAATCCATCCACTGCGTGCAGCGCCGGGGACCGGGGACAGCGTACTGCTTGCCCGGCGGGCCAAGCTGGTGCTGCGGATGCCGCGGCAGCGCCTGCCAGAGGCTGTGGCCCTCGCCGGCCGCAGCCTCGCGATCGGGACGGGCCTGGAGGTCGGTGCGCCGGTCGAGCGACCGTTGCTCCCGTGGCCAACGCTGAAGGCCGAACGGGCCGCGCTAGGGGTCGTGGACGAGGTGGTGTTCGGCGACGAGGTCGCCGGCTGGCTGGCCGGGCATGGCATGCGTTGCCAATACATCACCGGCCGCCGGCGCGCGCAGCGGGCCGGGGGCCGCGACATCGAAGGCTACAGCGTGGTGCTGCACGGGCTGCGCCCGGAAGAATCCCTGCGTATCCAGTGCGAGGGCATCGGCGCCGACCGCGCGCTGGGCTGGGGAATCTTCATCCCGCACAAGTCGATCGCGGCGGTGGCGTGATCGCACGACGAGGCACTGTGACAGCCCGCCCCAAACGGCGGATCATCGGCAAAGGAGGCAGATGATGAGCTATGTGGTGGGAGGAGCGGAGCTCGCAACGGACGCGGAAGGTTTTCTGGTCGAGCCCGATTTCCGCGACGAGGTCGTGGTTGCGATCGCGTCGTCCGAGGGCATCGAACTGACCGATGCGCACTGGGAGGTGATCCGCTACCTGCGCGACGAGTACCAGACCCATGGTCACACGCCGAACTTCCGCAACATGCTGAAGGGCTTCCAGGCGATCCGGCCCGAGGTCGACAGCCAGTACATGTACAGCCTGTTCCCGATGGGTCCCGCAAAGCAGGCGGCAAAGGTCGCCGGACTGCCGCAACCCTACGGCAAGGGGGGCTACTGACGCCGGGGCGAGCGACCTCGTCCTGGCAGGAGCACGCGCATGACCGACGATTCGAACCCGCGTCCGCAAATGACGCTGGACATGCGGGGCACGAGCTGCCCCGCCCCGCTGCTCGGCGCGAAGAAGCTCGTCGACGACATGAAGTCGGGCGAAGTACTGATGTTGCTGTCCGATTGCCCGGGAACGCAGGACGACCTGTTCTCCTGGGTCAAGTACACCGACAACCACATCGCGCGAACCGAACGCCTGCCCGACGGCGGTCACGCCTATTACATCCAGCGCGGGCGCTCGCAGCGCCGCGAAGCGAACGCGACCCTCGACCTGCGCGGCAGCGTGTGTCCCGGGCCGATCGTCGAGGCCAAGAAGCTGCTGAACGGCATGAGCGCCGGCGAAACGCTGAAGCTCGTCAGCAATTGCCCCGGCATCGTCGCCGACGTGGCGGACTGGGCAAAGGCGACGGGCCTCAAGCTCCTCGACACCGAGGAGATCGGCCCGGGCGAGCACGTGTTCTACATCGCCAAGCCCTGACGATGCGCGTCAAGAGCCGTTGGTTCAAACCGCAGGCACCGAAAGGCGCGACGGAGATCGCCGGTGCCGCCGCCTTCATCGTGTTCCGGATCGCGCAGAATGCCCTCAAGACC
The DNA here is from genome assembly GCA_027307095.1 of Betaproteobacteria bacterium. GTDB lineage: Bacteria > Pseudomonadota > Gammaproteobacteria > Burkholderiales > Casimicrobiaceae > VBCG01. The sequence goes on from DAHUXO010000284.1 coordinate 9,277, forward strand.
ATGCGCAAGGCGAATTTCGATTTGCCGGCGGGTCCGCGGTACTTCGCGTTCCTGTCCGAGTTCCTCGTGTTCCTGACGCTTTGCGCCGACCGGATCGCCTGGCGGCGGGGCGACGAAGCGTGGCGCGTGGAATTCACGACCGCACTCGCCAACCGCGTCGGCCAGTATCTCGCCGACAACGAAGCCGAACTGCTGCAGGCGGAGACTCCCGAAGAGATCAAGCGGCATTACATCGCGCTGGTCAACGCCAGGTCGCCCGACTATGCCGAATGCGGGTTCGACGACAACGGCCCCGACTACACGTTCCTGCGCTGCCTCGGGCATCGCGTCGCCGACGTGATGGAGGAGCGCGATCGGACCTGGGCCGTGCCGCAGGTGATCGACTGCGAGGCTCCGGAAGCCGTCGAGACGCTGCAGAAGGCGATGGCCGGTCTGCTCGACACGACCCCGCGGCCGGCGCGCAGCAGCACCATCGGGCTGGGCGAATGAGCCGAAGGCGGAGGCAGAAGACGGGCCGGGGCCGGCGGTGACCACGGCCCTGATCGACCCCGTGCGGACGAAGAGCCCGTTCGATCCCGACAACGAAGCCGGCTACCGGCGCTGGCGGGAGGCCAAGCTCGCGCGCGCGCCCGCAAGCCTGGCGGCACTGATCGTCGAGATCCGCGATCCAGGCGTGATCACCGACGCCGAGCACGAGGCGGTGCTGGCGCGTTGCCGCGTGGCGAACATGGTGGTCTATGCAAGCGAGCGCACGGATGCCGACAAGGAGATCCCGCAGCGACTCGGGGCGCGCTTCGGCCTCGTCCGGCTCGATCGCAACTGGCTGGCCGACGACGACGGGGTGAGCCAGGTCACGGTCGCCGACGCAGCCGCAGCAGGGCGAGGCGAGTACATCCCCTACACCAATCGCCCGATCCGCTGGCACACCGACGGCTACTACAACCCGCCGGGACGGGAGATCCGTGCGATGCTGCTGCACTGCGTTTCGCGCGCCTGGGAGGGCGGATCGAACCGGCTGCTCGACCACGAACTCGCGTACCTGATGCTGCGCGACACGGATCCGGCGCACGTGCGCGCGCTGATGCTGCCCGACGCGATGACGATACCGGCGCGTTTCGACGACGACCGCGTCGCGCGTGCAGCGCAGGCGGGACCGGTGTTCTCGGTCGATCGCGAGCACGGTGCGCTCCACATGCGCTACACGGCGCGCACCCGCAGCATCGAATGGAAGCAGGATCCCGCGGTGCTCGCCGCGGTGGCGGCGCTCGAGCGGCTGCTCGCAGCCGAGTCGCCGCACATCCATCGGGTGACGCTGGGGCCCGGCATGGGAGTCCTGTGCAACAATGTCCTGCACGATCGCAGCGGGTTCGTCGACGACCCGGAGCGCCCGAGGCTCCTGTATCGGGCGCGCTACCGCGACCGTATCCAGGGGACGTGAGCGTCGATGGGCCGCGGCCCCCGGACCTCGCGATTCCGATGAGGGCGGACGATGACCCAGTGGCTGACGCTCTCCCGCGCGGCGCGCCTGATCGGGGTGCCGCGCGGCGCGCTGCAGCGGCAGGTGCGCGAAGGCGCGCTGCCGTCGAACGAGGGTCTGGTGTCGATCGAGGGCCTGCTGCGCCTCTATCCGGAATTCAGGGTCGAGGATTCGGGCGCATTCGAGCGCGTCGCGCGAATCAAGAACGAAGCGTTCGGGCGCCGGGTGCAGGAGCGCGTGCTCCCTTCGCAGGAAGTGCTGGCCCAGCGCCTCTACGCGCAGAGCCGCGAGCTCGCCGACGCGCAGCGGCATCTTTCGCGCTATCACGAATTGGTCATCGAGCTGTGGGCAAAACTCGACGCGGTCGTGGCGGCGGCGCCACGCACCGATCTCGATCTGCTGCACGCCGACTTCGCGCGCGGCCTCGCTGAAGTCCTCGCCACCGAATCCGCCGGCGCCCTCGCGATCATGGACGACATGCTCAGGGTGGTCTCCGCCCACGTGAAGGTTCGCCCGAGCGGCCACGAGTTCTTCGTCGACGGCCGCGACACGCTGCTGCAGGCCGGTCTCAAGGCGGGGCTGAATCTCCCCTATGGCTGCGGCAACGGTACTTGCGGCCTGTGCAAGGCGCGCGTGGTCTCGGGCGCGGTGACGAAAGTGGCGCCATTCGACTACCGGCTATCCGAGGCCGAGCGCCACCAGGGTTACACGCTGCTGTGCGCGCATTCGCCGGGCTCGGGCGAGATCGTCATCGAGACGCTCGAGGCTGGCGGCCCCGGCGAGATTCCGGAGCAGGAGATCGAGTTGCGCGTGCGGCAGGTTCAGGCGCTGGCCGGCGACACGCTGCTCGTGCACGCCCAGACCCCGCGTTCGACCCGGCTGCGTTTTCTCGCCGGACAGAGCGTAACGCTCTACGGCAATGCCGACGGCCTCGAGGTTCAAGGCGTCTATCCGATCGCGAGCTGCCCCTGCGACGATCGCAACCTGCAGTTCCACATCGCGCGCGACGAGGGCGACGCGTTGGCGGAGATGTTCTTCGCCGGTGCGGCGAGGGCGGGCGACACCTTGCGGCTCTGGGGACCGACCGGCGATTTCGTGCTTGCCGAGAGCGGACGGCCGCTGTCGTTCATCGCCTGCGACACCGGCTTCGCACCGGTGAAGAGCCTGATCGAGCACGCGATTGCGGGCGAGGAAGTCGAAGCGATATCGCTCGACTGGCTCGCGACCCGCCCCGACCGACACTACCTTGCCAACCAGTGCCGGGCCTGGGCCGCGGCGTTCGACGGGTTCCGCTACGCCGCGCACGCCGACCGCGATCCGGCGCAGGGGGCCCGGCGGCTGGTCGAGGCGCTGGCAACCGAGCTGCCGCTCGCGTCCCGCGACGTGTACGTCGCCGGCCCGGGAGCGTTCGTCGAGGCGGCGGCGACGGCCCTTGGCGAAGCAGGAGTTCCGGATGCGCAGCTCCGGGTCACCGTGGTCTGAAAGCCGTGGAGACGCGATGAGCGAGCACAAGATCATCCCGATCAACCCTGCCCCGGCAACCGGTGGCGACTGCAGCGGTGCGGAGCCGTTCGCGCTGATGGTGCTGGGCGACAGCATGGCGCCGGAGTTCATCGAGGGCGAGGTGATCGTCGTGGAGCCCGAAGGGCTTGCGACCGACGGCTCGTACGTCATCGCCCAGGTGGACGGCGAGTGGACGTTCCGCCAGCTCACGCGGACCGCGGAATGCTGGCGTCTGACCGCGCTCAATCCCGCCTATCCGGCGGTGGATCTTGCGGACCTCGCGCCGATCCGCGGCGTCGTGATCCAGAAGAGCAAGCCCGGGCGCCGGCGCGCGCTGCGGCGCTACGTGGACTGAACCCGGCTGCAGCCGACTCCGAGGGAACGATGCCGTATTTCATCTATCGCGTTTTTCCGTTCCGCCGCCTCGAGCGCGTCGAGGTCCTGCCCGCGTTCGGCGCGGCCTCGGCGCGCGCGAAGGTGCTGCGTGCCGATCCGGCGCGGCCGGCCGATTGCACGATCAAGGTGATCTTCGCGGAAGACGAGAATCACGCCGAGGACCTGCTGAGCCAGGTCCGCGAGCCGACCCCGGGCGTGGTCGGCGACGAGTGACGGGGAACAGGCGCGCCGCAGCATGGACGAAGCCGCATACCGGGCGGCGCGCGGCGCCGCCGCACCGCAGCCCTGCATCTTCGAAAAGGCGATGCTCGCCCGTT
>DAHUXO010000291.1 GCA_027307095.1 Betaproteobacteria bacterium
GTTGACCCGAGGCCCCGGCGTCGCAATCAGGAGTGATCGATGAGCGCAGTCTCGCCGGGCGCCAAGCCCTATTACTTCCTGCCGCAGCCTTCGCACTGGCCGATCACCGGATCGCTGGCCCTGCTGCTCATGGGCACCGGCGCGGCGTTCTGGTTCAACCGTTACGCTGCCGGACCGTGGATCCTGCTCGCCGGATTCTGCTTCCTGCTGGTGATGCTGTTCGGCTGGTTCGGCACCGTGATCGGCGAGTCCGAGGGTCGCCTCTACAACAAGAAGGTCGACCTGTCGTTCCGCTGGAGCATGGGCTGGTTCATCTTCAGCGAGGTCATGTTCTTCGCCGCGTTCTTCGGCGCGCTGTTCTACGTCCGGAACATCTCGACTCCCGATCTCGGCAGTGCGCTGACCGGACGTGAACTGTGGCCGAACTACGCCGCCCAGTGGCCGACGGTGGGCCCCTACCTCAAGCAGCAGTTCTCGCCGATGAACGCGATCGGCATCCCGCTGCTCAACACGATCATCCTGGTGACCTCGGGCGGCACGCTGACACTCGCCCACCACGCGCTGAAGGCGGGGCACCGCGGCGCGCTCAAGTTCTGGCTGTTCATCACGATCGCGCTGGGCTTCACGTTCCTCGGCTTCCAGGCGTTCGAGTACCACCACGCCTACACCGAGCTCAACCTCAAGCTGTCGACGGGGGTCTACGGCTCGACGTTCTTCATGCTGACGGGTTTCCACGGGGCGCACGTCACCATCGGCGCGATCATGCTGACCGTGATGCTGGTCCGCGCGTTCCGCGGGCACTTCGACGCCGAGCACCATTTCGGCTTCGAGGCCGCGGCCTGGTACTGGCACTTCGTCGACGTCGTCTGGCTGCTGCTGTTCGTGCTCGTCTACTGGATGTAACCGGCTACAGTCCGCCGGGGCTGATCCATCCCATCCGGTAGGAGAGGACGAGGAAGGCGATCAGTCCCATCGAGAGCAGCACCCGGATCGCGAGCGCCGTCACCACGCGGTTGCCGTGGCCGCGGTCACGGTACAGGAACACCAGCGCCGTGAACAATGCGGTCACGATCGCGACAAGGACGAGAATGACGACGTATCTCATGGCGCGCTTTTCGAGGCGCGCAGTTTAGCACCGGGCGATGCCGACCCTCGATCGCCCGACGGGCGTGACCCCATCGCAGCCGCCGTCGTCCGATGGGCACGGCAAGCCGGCATGGATTCCGACGCTGGCGACGATCGCGGCCATTGTCCTGTTCGTCGCCGCTGGCAACTGGCAGCACCGGCGCATGCTGCAGACGGAAGCTCTGCGCGCGCAGATCGAGGCCGCAGCCGCCGAGGCGCCGGTGCCGCTGCCGTCGGACGTCGCAGACTGGCGCGACTGGAGGTTTCGCCATGTCGTCCTGACCGGAACGTTCGATGCCGCGCACCAGATCCTGATCGACAACGAGGTTCGCAACGAGCGCGCCGGATACGACGTCGTGACGCCGATGAAGCTCGTCGACGACCGTGTCGTGCTCGTCGACCGCGGCTGGGTCGACATGGGGCCGACGCGCGCCGTTCTCCCCGACCCGGCGCCGCCGACCGGCCTGGTTTCGCTGCGCGGGCGCATCGACATCCCGCCGCTGCACTACTTCGAGCTGGGCGACGGCAGTGTGCCCGATGGCCCGCTGTGGGAGCACCTCGACCCGCAGCGCTACGGCGCCGCAACGGAGCTTCCGGTGCTGCCGATCGTTGTCCAGGCGATCGAAGGACCCGGCGGCGAGGGGCTTGCGCGCGACTGGCCGCGCCCGGATTTCGGAATCGAGATGCATCAGGGATACATGCTGCAGTGGTACACGTTCGCCGCGATGGCGGCAGGATTGTGGTTCTGGTTCGCGCTGCGGCCGTGGCTGCGCGGGAAGTGGCGATGAACGCCACCGGCAATCCGCCAGCGGGCGGCGGCACCGACGCGCGGACGCGGCGCATGATCATGCTGATCGCCGCGATCGCGGTCGCGCCGGTCGTCCTCGCCTATGTCGCCTACCACTACTGGCCGCGGATGGCGCGCACCAATTACGGCGAGCTGCTTCCCGCGCAGACGCTGCCGCACATCACCGGAACCACGCTGGCGGGAGCGACGTTCGACAGCGCCGCGTTGCGCGGCAAGTGGGTCGTGCTGTTCGCGGCCCCGGGTGAGTGCGATCCGCTATGCCGCCAGGCGCTCTACGCGTCGCGGCAGGCGCGCACGATCCAGAACGCCGAGCGCGACCGCGTGCAGCGCGTGTGGGTGCTGACCGACGGCGCGATGCCCGCGCCGTCGCTGCTCGCCGAGCACCCCGACCTCGCCGTCGCGCGCGTCGTGCCGACGGCGCTCGCCGCGTTGCCGCGGGGGCTCCCGGTGATGTACCTGGTGGACCCGCTGGGCAACCTGGTGCTCGCGTGGCCGGCGAATCCCGACATCAAGGCGATGTCGAAGGACCTGTCGCGCCTGCTGCACGCGTCGCAGATCGGCTGAGCGGATCCGCGCGGCCGCGGGCATCGCTGCGGCCATGCAGCCATGCCTTGCCGCTGCCGGGGGCGCCGCCGACCACGCTGCACCGGGCACCGTCGATCCCGCCACTACTGTAAAATGGCCCGCTTTCCGATCGCCTGCTGCCCGTGACCACGCTCGCCTACACCGAAAGCCGCGCCCGCCAGTTCTTCGCGCTGGCGAAGCCGCGTGTCGTGTCGCTGATCGTGTTCACCGCGGTCATCGGCATGTTCCTTGCGGTGCCGGGCATCCCGCCGGCCGGCGCAGTGGTGTTCGGCACGATCGGCATCGCGCTGGTCGCGGGCGCCGCCGCCGCGGTGAACTGCCTCGTCGAGCAGAACATCGACAAGCTGATGCGCCGCACGAGATGGCGGCCGCTGCCCCAGGGTCAGCTGACGTCCATGGAGACGCTGGCATTCGCGGGCATCGTCGGAGCCGCCGGCCTGACGGTTCTCTACCAGTTCGTCAATCCGCTGACGATGTGGCTGACGCTCGCGACCTTCGTCGGCTACGCGATCGTCTACACGGTGCTGCTCAAGCCGGCGACGCCGCAGAACATCGTCATCGGCGGCGCCTCGGGGGCGATGCCGCCCGTCCTCGGCTGGGCGGCCGTGACCGGTACCGTTCCTGCCGAGGCGCTGCTGCTGTTCCTGATCATCTTCGTGTGGACGCCGCCGCATTTCTGGTCGCTCGCCCTCTACCGGCGGGACGATTACGCGAAGGCGAAGCTGCCGATGCTGCCAGTGACGCACGGCATGCACTACACGCAGGTGATGATCCTGCTCTACACGGTCGCGCTGACGGCGGTGACGCTGATGCCTTACGCCGTGGGCATGAGCGGCCCCGTCTATCTCGTCGCGGCGGTGGCGCTGGGCGTGACGTTCGTCGCCTATGCATGGAATCTCGTCCGCTCCTACAGCGACGCGCTGGCCCGCGCCACTTTCCGCTACTCGATCCTTTACCTGTCCGCGCTGTTCTCGGCCCTGCTGGTCGATCACTACCTGCGCTACCTGCTCTGACCGGCGCGCGGTCGCCACGAGCCGCGGCCGCCGGCCGGTGGCGCCCGCCGGGTCGCGCGGCACACACGATGAACATCCCGTCGCCCCTACGCCGTCGCACCCTCGTCGCGCTGGCGACGGCCCTGCTCGCGGCATGCTCGCCGGCGGGCCCGAAGTTCGATGCGTCCGACATCACCGGAGCGTCGTTCGGCCGCGATTTCTCGCTCAAGGATCCGGAGGGCGCCGTCCGCACTCTCGCCGACTTCCGCGGCAAGGCGGTGGTGCTGTTCTTCGGGTACACGCAATGCCCCGACGTCTGCCCGACGACGCTGTCGACGCTCGCGCAGGCGATGAAGCTTCTCGGGGCCGACGCCGACCGCGTCCAGGTGCTGTTCGTGACCATCGATCCCGCGCGCGACACGCCGGCGCTGCTCGCCCAGTACGTGCCGGCATTCGACCCGCGCTTCCTCGGGCTGTGGGGGGATGCCGGGGCGACCGCGCGCACGGCGAAGGAATTCAAGATCCTGTACGAGAAGGTCCCCGGCGCGACGCCCGGCAGCTACACGATGGATCATTCGGCGGGGACCTACGTCTTCGACCCGCAGGGGCGCCTGCGCCTGTACGTCGCGTACGGGCAGGGGGCCGAGGTCTATGCGCACGACCTGCGCATCCTGCTCCGGGGCTCGACGTGACGGGCGCCGTCCTGCGCCGCCTGGTCGTACGCCACCAAGCTTTTGATCGCCGATCTCCTGCCGCGACCGGTCGTTTCCGCGCCACCCGATGCGGATGACCCTCAACGAGGCGTTCGCGCGCGCCGTTGCCGCCGATCGTCGCGGCGATCGCAGGGCGGCGCGCGCGATCTACGACAGCATCCTCGCGGCGGTGCCCGAGCATCCGGGTGCGCTGCTCGGCATCGCGCGGCACCTGCGGTCGCAGCGGGCCTGGGACGATGCCCGCGCAATGCTCGGCCGCGCAATGCAATCGGCCAGCGCAATGGGCCTGCCCCGAGAGGAGCTCTGGGTCGAGCTCGGGGGTATCGAGCTCGAGACGCACAACCTCGCGGCAGCGAGGGATGCCTGTGAGGCGGCGCTGCGCGATCGACCGCAGTTCGTGCCGGCGCTGCTCGGCGCGGGCGACGTCTCGCTGGCGCAGGGCGATCTCGTCGCGGCCGAGAATCGCTTCCGCGCTGCGCTCGCCGAGGGAGAGGATCGGGCGCGGCCCTGGGTCGGGCTCGCGCAGGCGCTGGCCGGCAGGCGACGGTTCGACGAGGCGACCTTTGCGCTGGGTCGCGCGATGGCGCTCGCGCCATCCGATCGCGGGACGCGCAGCGCCGCCGCGTGGATTGCGTTGGAGATGAAGGATTGGAATGGCGCGGAGGCGCATTGTCGTGCCGGCCTCGCCGTCGCACCGGGGGACGCGACGCTTCTGGGCCTGCTCGGGCGGGCGCTGAAATCGCGAGGCGCGTACTCGGCCGCGCGGCGAGCCTTCGAGGACGCCGTCGCCGCCGATCCCGACGACGTGCCGGGGCGTCTCGGGCTGTCGGCGGTGTTGCTCGACATCGGCAACGCGGACGCGGCACGCGAGTGCCTCGAGCCGCTGCTGGCGAAGGGCGCCGCGACTGCGGAAGTTTTCGCGAATCTCGGCCTGGCCTGGCTTGCCCGGGACGACTACGAGAAGGCGGCCGGGATGTTCGCGCGCGCCGTCGACGCGAAACCCGGGTTCACCCCGGCACTTGCAAGCCTCGTGTCCACCAGGCAGTACCTGTGCGATTGGGAGGGCCTGGACGGGCTGGTGTCGCACCTGACCGCAACGCTCGACGAACCGGACGCCGATCGACGGCTGTCGCCTTTCGTCGCCCTCGCGCTCCCCGTCTCGGCCGCCCAGCAGCTGGCGGTGGCGCGGCGCTGGTCGAGCGAAATGCTGCCGGTGCCTGCCGCGCCGGCGATCGTCTCGGCCCGCGGCGACCGCATGCGGATCGGCTACCTGTCGAGCGACTTCCGCGATCATCCGACCGGCCGGCTGATGGTCGGACTGTTCGAGGCCCATGATCGACGCAAGGTCGAGGTGTTCGGCTACAGCTATGGCCGCGCGAGCGAGTCACCGCTTCGACGCCGCATCGCCACCGCGTTCGATCACTGGCGCGATCTCGGCTCGATGTCCGATCCGCAGATCGCGGAGGCGATCCGCGCCGATCGCATCGATGTCCTGATCGACCGCAAGGGGCACACGCGCGGCGGCCGGCTCGCCGCGCTCGCAGAGCGGCCCGCCAGCGTCCAGCTGCACTACATGAGCTTTCCCGGCACGCTCGGCTACGACGCGATCGACGGGCTCATCGCGGACGATATCGTCGTTCCGCCCGGGGACGACCGCTTCTACCACGAGCGAGTGTTCCGGCTGCCGCGCTGCTATTTCGTGACGGACGGCGCGCGCGACCTGCCCGATCGCGTGCCGCGCGCCGATCACGGCTTGCCCGACGATGCGATCGTCCTTTCCAGCCTGAACCAGACCTACAAGATCACGCGCGAGGTGTTCCTGATCTGGATCGACGCGCTGCGCGCGCAGCCGCGCGCGGTGCTCTGGCTCTATGCGGAACATGCGCGCGTGCAGGCCAATCTTTGCGAGCAGGCGGCCAGGCACGGCGTGGCGGCGGACCGGCTGGTCTTCGCGGCCAGCGTCCCGCAGGATGCGCATATCGCGCGGCTGCGCTGCGCCGACCTTTCGCTCGACACGCTTCCCTACGGATCGCACACGACCGGCGTCGACGCGCTGTGGGCGGGCGTCCCGATGCTGACCTGTCGTGGAGCGACGTTCGCGGGGCGGGTCGGCGAGAGCCTGCTGGTCGCCGCCGGCCTGCCCGACCTCGTGACCACGGATCTCGACGGCTACCGCGGGCGCCTGCACGAGCTGGTCGCCGATCCGGGGCGGTTGCGCGAGTACGCGATGCACCTCGACCAGGGGCGCAGAACGCTTCCCCTGTGGGATACGCCGGCTTTCGCCGCCGATTTCGAACGCCTGCTCGAGCGCGCCTACGACGAAGTGACGTCGTCGCGGTAGCTAGCCGGGGCGACGCTCGATCAGCTCGATCTTGTAGCCGTCGGGATCCTGCACGAATGCGATCACCGTCGTCCCGCCCTTGACCGGGCCCGCGTCGCGGGTCACCGAACCTCCGAACCTTCCGGCCGCGGCGCGCACGGCGTCACAGGTGGCCTTCGCATCGTCGACCTGGATCGCGATGTGGCCGTAGGCATTGCCGAGCTCGTAACGGTCGACGCCGTAGTTGTAGGTCAGCTCGAGCACCGCCTGCGAGCGCTCGTCGCCGTACCCGACGAATGCCAGCGTGTATTTCTGGTCGGGGCGGTCGGTCGTGCGCAGGACCTGCATGCCCAGCACGCTGGTGTAGAAGTCGATCGACCGCTTGAGGTCGCCGACGCGAAGCATCGTATGGAGGATGCGCATCGTCAGAGCTCGATCATCTCGAAGTCCTCCTTGCGGGCGCCGCATTCGGGACAGGTCCAATTGGGGGGCACGTCTTCCCATCGCGTTCCGGGGGGTATGCCCTCGTCGGGGGCACCTGCGGCTTCATCGTAGATATAGCCGCAGATCAGGCACATGTACTTTTTCATTGCGTGAAAGTCGGGTCTTGCGCGTAGAGTAGAATACGCAAGTGTAGCAATCCCACCGACCTCGCGGCCGTCCGCTGCATCGCCGCGCCCAGGATGCCCGCCGATTCCGGTCCCGCCTTTCCTCCGATTGTCCTCACGTTCGCCGCGTCCGACCCCTCCGGGGGCGCCGGCGTGCAGGCCGACCTGCTGACGCTCGCGAGCATGGGCTGCCACCCGCTGTCGGTGATCACCGCGCTGACCGTGCAGGACACGCTGGGCGTCGAGGGCGTGATGGCGATCGACGCCGACTGGGTCGCCGACCAGGCGCGTGCGCTGCTGGAGGACATGCCGGTCGATGCGTTCAAGATCGGCGTGCTCGGCAGCGTCGAGAACCTCGTCGCGATCGCCGAGATCATCTCCGACTACCCCGACGTGCCGCTGATCCTGGACCCGGTGCTGGCCTCCGGCCGGGGCGACGAGCTCGCGACCGACGAGATGGCGCACGCGCTGCGCGAGATGCTGCTGCCGCAGACGACGATCCTGACGCCCAACAGCGTCGAAGCGCGCAGGCTGGCCGACCTCGACGACGACGAGCCCGCGCTCGCGATCTGCGCCGCGCGTCTCGTCGACGCCGGCTGCGAGTACGTCCTCGTCACCGGGACGCACGAGGCGACGCCGCAGGTCATCAACACGCTGTACGGCAAGGGCGGCATCGTCCGCACCGACGCGTGGCCGCGCCTGCCCCACAGCTATCACGGCTCGGGCTGCACGCTCGCCTCGGCGATCGCGGCGATGCTCGCCAACGGGCTCGAACTGCCCGAGGCGGTCCGGGAGGCGCAGGACTACACGTGGCACGCGCTCGAGAAAGCCTATCGCCCCGGCATGGGGCAGCACATTCCGGACCGGCTGTTCTGGGCGCGCGAGGACGGTGAGCCTCGCGCGGCCGAGACGCCGACGGCCACGCTGCCCGCCGATTCCGCCGACCCCGCGCCCCGCAGCGATGCCCGAGGGACGCATTGAAGCGCCGCGCCGGCCGTGCGCCGCACGGCTGGCAGGGCTCTACGCGCTGACGCCCGACGTTTCCGACAGCGCGTTGCTCGTCGCGAAGGTGTCGGCGGCGCTCGCCGGGGGTGCCGCGGCGATCCAGTACCGCAACAAGTCGGCTCCGGACGCGCTGCGGCGCGAGCAGGCACGCCTGCTCGCCGGGCTCTGCGCGGCGCGCGGCGCGCTGTTCATCGTCAACGATGACGTCGGGATCGCGCAAGACGTCGGCGCCGACGGCGTGCACATCGGCGAGGACGACGGCGGCATCGCGCGGGCCCGCGCGATGCTCGGCCCCGACCGCCTGATCGGCGTTTCCTGCTACAACGAATGGGAGCGTGCTCGACCCGCGATCGATGCCGGCGCCGATTACGTCGCGTTCGGGAGCTTCTTCGCGTCGGCGACCAAGCCCGATGCTCGGCGCGCCGATCCTTCGCTGCTCACGCGTGCAGCGTCGCTCACCGTTCCGGTCGTCGCGATCGGGGGCATCACGTCGGCCAACGCCGCGATGCTGATCGATGCCGGAGCAACGGCCGTCGCGGTGATCGGCGACGTGTTCGCCCACGACGACCTCCCCGCAATCGAGCGCGCAGCGGCGGCGATCGCCGCTCTGTTCGCGAAACGAACCGTGAGCGAGCGACCATGAGCCGCAATGAAGAACTGTTCGCGCGCGCGCAGCGCGTCATCCCCGCAGGGGTCAATTCGCCGGTGCGCGCATTCCGCTCGGTCGGCGGAACGCCGCGATTCGTCACGCGCGGCGAGGGCCCCTGGCTGTGGGATGCCGATGGCCGGCGCTACATCGACTATGTCGGCTCGTGGGGTCCCGCGATCCTCGGTCATGCGCATCCGGCCGTGGTCGAGGCCGTGCGCAGCGCGGCATTGCAGGGACTGTCGTTCGGCGCGCCGACCGAGGCGGAGATCGAGCTCGCCGAGACGCTGATCCGGCGCGTGCCCTCGCTCGAGCTGGTGCGGCTGGTGTCGTCGGGTACCGAAGCGACGATGTCGGCGCTGCGCCTCGCGCGCGGCCACACCGGCCGGTCGAAGATCGTCAAGTTCGAAGGCTGCTACCACGGCCACGGCGACAGCCTGCTGGTCAAGGCAGGCTCCGGCGCGCTCACTTTCGGGCAGCCGTCGTCGGCGGGCGTGCCGCCGGCGATCGCCAACGAGACGATCGTGCTGCCCTACAACGACCTCGCCGCGGTCGAGCAGGCGTTCGAGGCGGATCGCGACGCGATCGCAGCCATCATCGTCGAGCCGGCCGCCGGCAACATGAATCTGGTGTTGCCGAAGTCCGGCTTCCTCGAGGGCCTGCGTGCGCTTTGCACCCGCCACGGCGCCGTGTTGATCTTCGACGAGGTGATGACCGGCTTTCGCGTCGACGCCAAGAGCGCGCAGGGCCTCTACGGCATCACGCCCGACCTGACGACGCTCGGCAAGGTCATCGGCGGCGGCATGCCGGTCGCCGCGTTCGGCGGCCGACGCGCGATCATGGAGAAGATCGCGCCGCTGGGGCCCGTCTACCAGGCCGGGACCCTGTCGGGCAATCCGGTGGCGGTCGCCGCCGGCATCGCGACGCTTGCCGCCATCGAAACGCCGGGCTTCTACGACAGGCTCGCGAAATCGACGCGGGCGCTGACCGAGGGCCTCGTTGCCGCAGCGAAGCGCGCCGGCGTACCTTTCTGTGCGCAGTCGGTCGGCGGGATGTTCGGCATCTATTTCGCGAGCGCGGTGCCCGACACTTACGAT
>DAHUXO010000309.1 GCA_027307095.1 Betaproteobacteria bacterium
TCACGCGGATTCGGCAGCCTTCAGCGTCACGCGCGCGACGGTGCCGCCGCCTTCGCGCGGCAGCAGGTCGAGGCTGCCGCCATGCAGCCGTGCGATGCGGTCGACGATCGCGAGGCCGAGGCCCGCGCCGGCCACGCCGTCCTCCCGTGTCCGCGCTTCGGTCGCCCGCGTGAAAGGCTGCTTCAGCAAATCTACGTCGGCCGCGGCGATTCCAGGCCCGCGATCCGCGACCTCGATGACGACCGAGCCGTCGCGCGCGGTCGCCGAAACCTCGACCGGTGGTGCGCCATAGGCGAGCGCATTGTCGATCAGGTTGTTGACCAGCCTGGAGAGCGATGTCGGCTTGATGCGCGAATGCGACGGCGACCCGGCCGCGAGCGTCACGTCGCGCCGTGTCCGGCGATAGCGCTCGACGCAGGTCGCGAGGATTGCGGCGACATCGACCGGATCGCTGGCGCAGGCGGCTTCGTCGCGCGCGAAGTCGAGGAACTGGTTGATGATCCGGTCCATTTCCTCGATGTCGGCGACCATGCCGTCGCGCGTGCGGTCGTCGTCGGCGCGCAGCTCGATGCCGAGCCTCAGCCGGGCGAGCGGCGTGCGCAGGTCGTGCGAGACGCCGGCGAGCAGCAGCGCGCGATCGCGCTCGCTCTGGCGCAGGCTGGCCAGCATCGCGTTGAATCCGCGATTGACCGCGGCAATCTCGGACGTGCCGGATTCGGGCAGCGGCGCTGGCGTCTCGCCACGTCCCACCCGTTCGACCGCGAGCCGGAGCTCGCGCAGCGGTCGGGCGAGGTAGCTGGCGAAGACGAACGCGGCTGCGAGCAGCAAGGCGGCGATGGTCAATGCCCAGGTCACTGCGCGCGTCGGCACGTCGTTCTGCCGGGGCGGCAACGGGAAGCCGATCCAGTAGCCGTCGCCGCCCGCCTGCAGGCGCACGAAGATCTCGTGCAGGCGCGGCGCGAGACGAACCTCGGTGCCTTCGCCCAGTCCCTCGCGCAGGCGTTCCTCGAGGCCGCGGAGCGTCGGACCGGCGGGCGCGATGCCGATCGCGGGGCGCTCGCGCTGGTCGATGATCCGCACGCCGTATTCGCGGCCGAGGCGCGCGAGCGTCTCCCGGCGAAACGTGCCGTCGACGCCCTCGAGCGACGCGCGCAGCGCCTTCATCTGGACCAGCTTGGTGTCGTTGAACTGCCGGGCGATCAGTGCGGCGCGGTCGTGGCTGAACAGCAGGATCGTCGTCACGACGACCAGCGCGACGACGGCGACCAGCAGCAGCATCAGGCGCCCGAACAGCGAGCGCGGCCATACCGTCACTCGAGCTCGCCCCGGTCGGCCGCTGCCGTGGCAGCCGCCTCGCCGCTCATTTCGTCCTCCGGCACGTACACGTAGCCGAATCCCCACACGGTCTGGATGAAGCGGGGCGACGCGGGATCGGCCTCGACGAGCTTGCGCAGGCGGGACACCTGCACGTCGATCGCCCGATCGAAGACCTCGTGGTCGCGGCCGCGCGCGAGCAGCATCAGCTTCTCGCGCGCCAGTGGCTGTCGCGGATGCTGGACGAAGACCTTGATCAGCGAAAACTCGCCTGTGGTCAGCGTGTGCACCTCGCCGGCGCACTCGAGCGTGCGCGCCGCAAGGTCGAGCGTGTGCGATCCGAAGGGCACGCGCCCTTCACCGCTGGGAGCGCCCGGCACCAGCCGCTCGCCGTGGCGCCGCAGCACCGCGTGGATCCTGGCGACGAGCTCGCGCGGGTTGAAAGGCTTCGGCAGGTAGTCATCGGCGCCCATCTCGAGTCCGACGATGCGGTCGACATCATCGCCCTTGGCGGTGAGCATTATGATCGGAACCGACTCGCCCGCGCCGCGCAGGCGCCTGCATACCGACAAGCCGTCCTCGCCCGGTAGCATCAGGTCGAGGACGACCAGGTGCGGCGGGTCGCGCTGCAGCTTCTTGTCGATCTGCGTCGCATCGGGCAGCGAAGCGACCTGGAAACCCTGCTCGGACAGGTAGCGGGTCAAGAGGTCGCGCAGGCGCACGTCGTCGTCGACGACGAGGATCTTCGCGGGAGCGGGTTTGCCGGTCATGTCGGCGGATTAGAGCGGTTCGCGACAGCAGCGTCTGCAGGCAGCGTGTAACGGATTGTATCCCCGCTCGGCGCGTGCAACCTCCGGTTGCAAACGACCGCGCGCCGGACCGAACACGGCCGGACAATGCGGGCCGAACGACGGTGCACTGCGCTTCGGCGCTCGCCGGGGCGATTGGGCAACCGACGGATCGACTCGAAAGGACCTTCGACCATGAACCATCGAATCAGGATCGGCTTCGCGACGGCCGCGGCCGTCGCCGTCATCGGGCTGGGCGTAGCCGCCTACGCGCAACCGGCCCGCAACGGCCCCCGCGGAGGTGGCGACTTCGTGACGGCGATCGCGGCGCTGAAGGGCCAGCTCAACCTGAGCCCGTCGCAGCAAACGATGTGGGACAGCGCGGTCGCGGCCGGCCAGGCGGCCCGCGCGACCGCCCGCACGAACATGCAGAACGTCCGCAGCGCGCTGAACGCCGAACTCGCGAAAGCGGAGCCCGATCTCGCCGCCGTCGCTGCCGCCGCCGACAGCGCGAGGACGCAGAACGCCGCGCAGCGGCATCGGGTCCGCGACACCTGGCTCGGCCTCTATGCCACGTTCTCGCCCGATCAGAAAGCCGTGGTGAAAGGGGCGATCGAGCAGCGCCTCGCACGCATCGATCAGTGGCGCGCGAACATGCAGAAGCGCCACGGGCACGGCGGCTGAGAGCTCTGCGCTCGCCGCGCCCGATGGGCTGGGGCCCGGCGGGTGGGCCGCCCCCGGTACCCGGCGGCGTCTTGCTCCTGCTCGCCCGGAGAGGGCGCCCGGAGCGACGGGGTGGCGTCAGATCCGCGCGATCGCCGGCGTCGCGTAGCGGCGGATCGTCGACACCGCTGCGGCCTCGAGCGTCGAGGGCACGACGGGCTTGCCGAGCAGCAGCAGTCCCGCCGCACGCGCCTCGCGGTCGGCGCGCGTCCCCGTGTCGCCGGAAACGATGATCGCCGGCACGGGGTACCCAAGCTCGTCGCGCAGCCTGCGCACGGCGTGAATCCCCGAATCGCCGTCGGCCAGCCTAAGGTCGGCAACGACGAGGTCGGGATAGCGCGCGACGTCGCCGATGCGCGTCATCAACCCGTCGAGGGTCTGCGCGCCGACGACGGTGGCGCCCCAGGTCTCGAACAGTGTGGTCATCGCATCCACTGTCGCCGGGTCGTCGTCGACGACGGCAACGACGCGGTCGGCGAGCTCGCTGCGCGGCAGGGATGCGGGCAGGCTCGGTGCCTGGACCGCGCGCTGCGTGCGCAGCCGCAGGCCGCGGGCCCGCGGTGCCAGAACGCGGAAGCGCGAGCCTTCCCCGGGCACGGAGGCGAGCTCGACCGTGTGGTCCAGCAGATCGGCGAAGCGCCGCACGATCGCGAGGCCGAGGCCCATGCCGCGGCCGGCGGAGGGCGCCGCCGACCGGTCGCCGACCTGATAGAACTCCTCGAAGATCCGCTCGCGATCACCTGGTGCGATTCCGACCCCGGTGTCGACGACGTCGATCGCGACGCGGTTCCCGCGCCGGCGTGCGCCGATCAGCACGCCGCCGTGGCTGGTATAGCGGATCGCGTTCGCGACGAGGTTGCCGACGATCCGCTCGAGGAGCCCGGCATCGCTGTCGACGCACAGCGAGGTCGGCGCGATGCGGAAGGCGAGTCCGCGCGCAGCCGCCTGCGGCGCGAATTCGCAGACGATCCGCTCGAACAGCGCGGGCAGCGCCACGCTGCCCCGTTCCGGTGTCAGCACGCCGGCATCGAGCCGCGACAGGTCGATCAGTTGCGCGAACTGGCGCTCGAGGGCGTTGGCAGCCGTTTCCACATTGATGATCAGGGGCCGCCACTCGGCATTGCGCGCGCGGGCCGACAGCGCTGCGACGTAGAGTCCGAGCGCATGCAGCGGCTGGCGCAGGTCGTGGCTCGCGGCAGCCAGGAGCTGGCTCTTGGCGCGGTTGGCAGCTTCCGCGGCCGAGCGGGCTTCGACCGCGCTGCGGGTGCGCTCCTTCAGTTCGCCGATCAGGTCGATGTTCTCGTAGCGGATGACCAGCGAGCGGGTGAGGACGTCGTTCAGGCGATGTCCGAAGCCCAGGACGAAGCCGAGGACCACGGTCATGACCCCGGCGAGGAAGAAGTGCACGGGATCGCCGACCACCGCGACGCGACCGATCAGCGGCAGCAGCGCGGGGAGCACGAAACCGTACAGCGAAGGCTTGTACACGGCGGTGAGGTAGAGCCCGCCCAGCACCACGCCGAACAGGCACACGATCAGCAGCGCCTGCAGCGCCGGTTCGCGGGGGAAGGCCGCGACGGCGGCGAGTCCCCACAGCGCGCCGGCGATCGTCGATCCCGCAGCCCAGTACCGGCCCCAGCGCGGCGCCGCGTCGGCGCCGGGGCGCTCCCGCGCGAACGCGCGCGCGAGCGCCGTGCGCCATGCCTGGTTGACCGCGATCAGCAGACACCACGTCGTCATCGCGGCCGCCGGAACCTGGCCCCACATCGCCGCGCAGAGGATCAGCGCGCCGAGGCCCATCGACAGCGACGTCAGGTGGACGTGCGCATACAGCGTCGCGACCTGGTCGGCGCGAGCGCGAGCGCGCGCGACGAGCGCCGGGCTGATCGTGCAGGGCGGATACACCGGGACCGCCGCGGGCACCTGCCAGCCGCGTCAG